>JANQOH010000250.1 GCA_028289725.1 Alphaproteobacteria bacterium | reverse complement strand
CGCGAAAGTGCACTTGGCTGTCAATGACGCCCGGAAGCACATGAAGGCCGGTGGCATCGATACGCTCACCGGCGTCCGCGCGGGCCAGATTGCCAATCTCGACAATGTGGCCGTCGCTGATGCCGACATCGGCATGGTCGTGGCCAACCGCGGTGACCACGGTGCCGCCGTAGACCACCAGATCAAATCGCTGCGCCATTGCGCGCCTCCCTGCTTACCGCTTGCCTAGGTGAACGCCTTGAACGCAATCGTCGTGAATGTGTCCGAAATGCCTGGGACGGTCTGGATCGACTCGTTCACAAAGTGGCCGATATCCTGATCGTCAGCGAGATAGGCCTTGAGCAGCAGGTCGTACTGGCCGGAGGTCGAATAAACCTCGGACACCTCGGCGACCTTCTGCACCATGTCATCGGCGACTTGGTACGCCTTGCCAAGTTCGCATTTGATGGAAATGAAGATTGTTTGCATGGCCGACTCCCGCTTGCCGCGAGACCGTGTAACGGGATCAGCCGGCCTCGCTAAATGGTTTTAGCATGAAAGCGGGAACGTGGTCCCCCATACCCACGACAGGTCCGTCGGAATTTGCCGGCTCGGATTTGGCGTTCCGCGAGCGGCTCGGCTTCGCCGGCGCTTTGGTTTCCGAGGCCTTGGCCTTCGACGAACTGCGGCGGCGGCTGGTCTTTGCCGCGGTTGTCGGTTTCTCGGCCGTCTCAGCTTTATTCGCCTTGGTGCTGCGCGTCCGTTTCCGCGCTTTCGGTGCGTCGTCGACTTCGGCGGCCGCCACCGCATCGACCGTGACGGTCGGGATTTCGCGCCCAATCAGCTTGTTGATGGCACTGAGATATTTGCCGTCCGCCGGTGTCGCGAGCATAAACGCGCGGCCCGGCCGGCCGGCGCGGCCCGTTCGCCCAATGCGGTGAACGTAGTCCTCCGCGTGGATCGGCACATCGAAATTGAACACGTGGCTCAGGCCTTGAATATCGAGCCCACGGCCGGCCACATCGGTTGCGACCAGCAACGTCACCTTACCGGCCTTAAATGCTTCGAGCGTCTCCGTGCGCGCCGGTTGCGACATGTCGCCGTGCAAAGCCGCGGCGGAAAACCCGTGTTTGCGCAGCGACCGGTCCAAGACATCAACGTCTTTCTTGCGATTGCAGAAGATCAGCGCGTTCTCCACGGGCTCGGAACGTAAGAGGGCCCGCAAGGCTTCGCGCTTATCGATCGGTTTTACAGTCGCGAGGGCTTGGGTCACCGTCTCCGCCGGGGAGGCCGGCGGCGCCACCGTAATTTCCTTCGGCGAGCTTAGAAACTTGTCGGCGAGCCGCCGAATTTCTGGTGGCATGGTGGCCGAGAACATCAAGGTCTGACGGATCGGAGAGAGCAAGCTGACGATCCGTTCGACGTCCGGGATGAAGCCCATGTCCAGCATGCGATCGGCTTCGTCGATCACCAGCACTTTGACACCGGTCAGCAAAATGCTGCCGCGCTCAAACAAGTCGAGTATGCGGCCCGGCGTCGCGATCAGAACATCAACCCCGCGATCGAGCGCGCGCTGTTGATCGGTCATCGACACACCGCCGATCAGCAATGCCATCGAAAGCTTGTGATACTTGCCGTAGATTTGAAAATTGTCGGCGATCTGTGTCGCCAGTTCGCGTGTTGGCGTCAGGATCAAAGAACGCGGCATGCGCGCGCGGGCGCGGCCCGAGCTCAATATCTCGATCATCGGCAGCGTGAACGATGCGGTCTTACCCGTCCCCGTCTGCGCACACCCCAGCACATCGCGCCCTTGCAGCACGATCGGAATGGCTTGGCTCTGGATTGGGGTGGGTTCTGTATAGCCGGCGTCGGTGACGGCTTTTAGTGTATTGGAGCTCAGCCCCAGGGAATCAAAGGTCATTCAGACGAGATTACCTATGTCTTATCGAAGGTTGAATTATAATGTCTAAATTACATTAGAAGATATTTTTATGATGTCGCGGGAATATCGAGATTTTATTGATGAAAATCAACAGAGAAAACGCTTTTCTCCTGTTTATTGCCATCCGAGAACCACGTCCACCTGGACTCTCCAATACAATGCCTAAGCATTGAAATCCTTTCGATTCTTCAGCCTCTCAAAGGACAAATAGCCAAACATGGAAGCCTTGATACTGTGTCCGGGCGTCTTGTGCGATCCCGCGCTTTGGGACGCGCAGATCTCCGGCTTGGCGGACGTCGCGGAGATCTCGGTCGCGGATTGCACCCTGGACGATTCGATCGCTGCCATGGCCGCGCGCCTGCTGGAGCAAGCGCCGGACCGTTTCGCTTTGGCAGGATTGTCGATGGGCGGCTATGTGGCCCAAGAAGTCATGCGCCAAGCGCCGGACCGCGTGACGCGCCTGGCGCTTTTGGATACCACCGCGCGTCTCGACACCGAGGCGGCGCATCTGCGTCGCGTGGATCTTGTGGCATTGGCCAAGCGGGGCAAGTTTCGCGGGGTGACGCCCCGGCTCTTGCCGCTCTTCATTCACGAAGATCGCTTGGAGGACGAGGCGCTTACCAGCGCGGTGATGGCCATGGCGGAACGGGTCGGGTCCGAGGCTTTCATTCGACAGCAAACCGCGGTCATGGGACGGCCGGATGGGCGGGGCGATCTCGCGCGCATTGCATGCCCGACCTTGGTGCTGTGTGGGCGGCAAGATCAACTGACACCGCTTGAAGCGCATGTGGAGATGGCCGACGCGATTCCGGGCGCGGACCTCGTGGTCTTTGGTCAGTGCGGTCATCTGCCAACCATGGAGCGGCCGGCCGACACAACGGCGGCAATGCGCGCCTGGTTGTCGCGATAGCGCCGTTCAAGGTGTCGGTGGCATTCGAAACAAGCGGTCGGCCATGCGGTCGAGTAGGGCGTGAAACTTTGGATCGCTGGGCCCGCTGACGGCGCCGACGGAGCCTTGTATGCGCGTCAGAGGGGCGCCGCCGCGACAAATCGCCGCGTCGACCTCGATGATATCGTTAGGTGGCGGCGTCAGAAATGCGCGCGAAAGATCCGCGCATTCATATCCAAACGGCCGGTTTTCTGTGTTGAATACCACGGAGATGTAGGGCGCCGCGGGCGGTGGGCCGCCGCTGCTCCGAACCGGCAAAAGCTTTCCAGGCCGCAATGCTTGCCCGGAAAAGGACTCGGCCACCGCGGCATCCACCGCCGACTGCATGGCATCGAAAGGATTGCCCCAAACGACGATCTCGATCGGTGCGGATGTGTGCCACGCGATCAGCTCTGGCCAGCGGTCATGATATTGGCCGAAATTATACGTTCGCGGCGTGCCGGCGCAGCCGAGCAGGAGAATGGCGCATGCCAGAAGGGCTCCTGCTTCGGCTGACGCGCGACGCAATGTCACGATCGCAAGCTTCCGCTCGGGTCGGTTCCCGGTTGATAGCGGAACAACTCAACTGCGATTTGATACATCAGGTCCTCAAACCGCGGATCATTGGGTCCGGCGACATTCTCGACATACCCGCGAGCACCGGTGAGCGGCGTGCCGCCTCGGCACAAGGCCGCATGGACCCGGACATTGCCAGACGGGGCCTGGGATGGCCGCAATTGGGTCAAGTCCGCGCAGGGGAGGCCGCTGGCGGCGGAGCCTGGATTGAAGAGCACCGACACGTAAGGCACCAATGGGTCGACGTTTGCCGGATTGGTGCTGAACGAATAGTTGGCGCGATTAAACGCTTGGTCGACCGAGTCGAGCACGACGGCATTGGTCTGTGCTTGGTCGGCGCCAAACGGGTTACCCCAGACGACAGCGAGAAACTCCGAGTTACCGCTGCCTGAGAAAAACACCGGCCACTCATCGTGATAAATGCGGTTGTTGTAGACCGTCGGCGTACTGCCACAGGCGCCAACAACAAGCGCTAAGCCAAGGACTCCGAACAGTTTGGATACGATACGCATGGTCGCGTCTCCTAATGTAGTTCTATTTTTGTTCCAAGCCTTTCGCCCACATAGCATTACCAGATTGGCCATCGGCGCGCCGTAGGCAAGACACAACCCTGTGAGGGAGGGATTCCGGTCTAGGGCGCTTTTGTCGGACTTGTCTCGAACATCCTGCGAGTCATGTCGCGTATGAGCAGGACAAAGTCGGCGTCGCCGACGCCGCTTCCACGATCGAGTAAGCCTTCAACACTCGCCAGTGGACGATCGCCAAAGCAGAAAGCCATGACAGTCCGGACGGACTCGCTCGTCGGCAAGTTCGGAATTCGCGTTGGCGCGCGACAAACATGAACACCGGTCGTGCCGATCGGCGGGTCGAACGCAACGACCATGGAGACATCGGTGCGGACATCGTCTGTCTTAAGCACTAAAAATCCGACGTCCCGATTGGGAAATGCGCTTTGGATCGACGATGCGACAATGTTGGCGAGCGTCACCTGTGCAATGCCGAATGGGTTGCCGGAAATAAACACCGGCACATTCTTGCTCTTTGTGCTGCCAGCGAAGAGCACACTCTGCGCGTCACGCCGATAGATGTTGAGATTGTAAATCCGATCGGACGCGATGGCGCAGGCCGCTAACGCAATGAGGAGGGTGAGAGCCACCCATCGTGCTCCCATAACCCGGAATGTGCGGGAGGAGCGGCGCGCGAATTCTGCAATCATACGTCTATGTCGCGGACGTGCGCGGCATGTTCGCGAATGAACTCCATGCGTTTTTCCGGGTTTCGTCCCATCAAAGCTTCCACGCGCCGGCTCGTCAGCCTTTCCTCCTCTTCGTCGATCTCAACCTTCAGCAAGGTCCGTGTTGCCGGGTCCATGGTCGTCGATTTTAGCTGTGCCGGCGGCATTTCGCCGAGGCCTTTGAAGCGACTCACCTCGACCTTAGCGCCTTTTTTGAAGGCGGTTTTGATGAGGTGTTCGCGGTCCGCGTCATCGCGCGCATAGACGGAATTGGCGCCGTGCGTCAGTCGGTAAAGCGGCGGCTGGGCGAGATAAAGATGGCCGCCGCGGATCAAATCGGGCATCTCGCGATAAAAGAAGGTGATCAGCAATGATGCGATGTGCGCGCCATCGACATCGGCGTCGGTCATGATGATCACACGTTCGTAGCGGAGACGGTCTTCGCGATAGTGCTCGCGCGTGCCGCAACCGAGCGCCTGGATCAGATCCACCAGTTCTTTGTTGGCGCGGAGCTTGTCGGCTGTAGCGGACGCGACATTGAGAATCTTGCCGCGCAAGGCGAGCACGGCCTGCGTTTCCCGCGCGCGCGCTTGTTTCGCGGACCCACCGGCCGAGTCGCCCTCGACCAGAAACACCTCGGTTCCCGCCGCGTCACTGCGCGTGCAATCGGCGAGTTTGCCGGGCAAGCGTAATTTTCGTGTCGCCGATTTGCGGGCGACTTCACGGTCTTGGCGCCGGCGCAGACGCTCCTCGACACGCTCAAGCACGTAGCTGAGCAACTCATTTGCAGTCTCGGGGTCTTGGGCTAACCAGTGTTCGAAGTGATCCTTGAGTGTCGCTTCGACGAGTTTGGTCGCTTCTGGTGACGACAACCGATCTTTTGTCTGGCCTTGGAACTGCGGATCGCGAATGAACAGCGACAACAGGCCGCACGCGCCGACCAGAACGTCGTCTGCCGTGATTTGACTTGCGCGCTTGTTCTTTGCCAATTCGCCATAGGCACGCAGGCCCTTCGTCAGCGCCCCGCGCAAACCCGTTTCATGGGTCCCGCCATTCCGCGTCGGAACCGTATTGCAGTACGAATTGAGGAACGCGTTGCGCTCGTCGCGCGGCCATGTGATCGCCCATTCGACGCGGCCCGCGCCACCGGCCAATTTGGCTTCGCCCGCAAATGGCGTTTCCGTGACTGTCTCGCCGCCATTGATGCTGCTGGCCAGAAAATCACTCAAGCCACCCGGGAAATGGAGGACGGCTTTATCCGGCGTCTCGTCTTTTTCGCCAAGGAGTTTGCTATCGCACCGCCAGCGAATCTCAACGCCGCGGAAGAGATAGGCCTTAGAACGCGCCATTCGGTACAAAGTGGCGGGGCGGAACCGTGCTGACTTCGGAAAAATTGTGTGGTCGGGCGTGAAACTGATGGTCGTGCCGCGTCGGTTATGGACGGTTCCCGCGCTCTTGAGAGGCCCCTTTGGAACGCCCCGGCGATAGGTCTGTTGCCATGCCTTACGGTCGCGCGCGACCTCGACCGTCAATTCCTCCGCGAGCGCGTTCACAACCGAGAGACCGACGCCATGCAAGCCGCCGGAGGTTTCGTAGGCTTTGCCCGAAAATTTGCCGCCGGAGTGAAGCGTGGTGAGAATCACTTCGAGCGCGGTCTTCTTTTTGAATTTCGGATGTTTGTCGATCGGAATGCCGCGGCCATTGTCGCGCACGGTCACCCGCCCATCCGCGGCGAGATCCAAATCGATAAAGGTGGCGTGGCCGGCCACGACCTCATCCATCGCATTGTCGAGCAATTCCGCAACCAAATGGTGCATGGCGGTTTCGTCGCTGCCGCCGATATACATGCCGGGACGCCGGCGCACCGGCTCCAAGCCCTCGAGCACTTCAATGTCTTTGGCTGTGTAGTCCGTCGCGGTCTTGACTGCCGCTTCAAACAATTCGGGCATAGGCGCTGGTATCCGATTATGAAAGTCGCGGCGGTTCGCCACGCTGCCAATCATATGGTAGGCAAGCGTTATATGGAAACAACATCTTGTGGGCGCGGGCCCAAGCGATGCGGGAGCGGTCGATGACGAATGACGAGTCCAGATTACACGCGCGACAGCCGGCCGTACGCACGCTCGCCATGCCCGCGGATGCGAATCCCGCCGGTGATATTTTCGGCGGATGGGTGCTGGCCCAAATGGATATAGCCGGCGGTTTGATTGCCGCTGAGCGGGCGCGCGGCCGCGTGGTGACTGTCGCTCTGGAAAGCATGGCGTTTCACAAGCCGGTCAAAGTGGGTGACATTGTCAGTTGCTATGCCGAGGTCACCAAGGTGGGCACGACATCGCTGACGGTCAGAGTGCACACCGAAGTTTTACGACAGGTTACCGGTGACCCGGAAACCGTGACCGACGGCCTTTTCACTTACGTCGCTCTCGGTTCCAACGGTCGCCCACGCCCGGTTGACTGAACCGATTGCGAGAATTGGCGCGAATGGTCCGAGGCGCGCAATGACATGTCCGAAGCTCGCCGCAAACATAGTTTGATTGTCGTCAATCCAGGTCATTTTCACGCCGCGTTGGCGCTGCGTGAGCAACAAGCGCGCTTGAACGATGAGGTCCATGTTTACGCTGACGATGGGCCGGATCTCGATAATTTCTTGAGGATCGTTGCGAGCTTCAATGAACGCACGGAGCGGCCGACGCGGTGGCGGCTCAACGTCATCCGTGGTGCCGATCATTTTGATCGCCTGCTCAAGGAACGCCCCGGTGACGTCGCCATCGTTGCGGGCAAGAACAACATGAAAATGTCGACCATCGCGGCCTTGCACGACGCTGGCATTGCGGTGCTCGGCGACAAGCCGTGGATCATTGCTGAGGAGGCTTTGCTGCTGCTCCGCGCCGCCATGACCGGTCCTCCGTTGGCAATGGAC
>JANQOH010000242.1 GCA_028289725.1 Alphaproteobacteria bacterium | reverse complement strand
CAATGTGGTCTTGCCGGCGCCCGACGGGCCAACGACCGCGACGCGCTCGCCGGGCGCGACCGAAAAATTCACACGATCAAGCGATGTCGCATCGGGGCGGGTCGGGTAATGGAACGTGACATTGATGAAGGCGATTTCGCCGCGCGCCGGTTCCGGGAGCGGCTGCGGCTGTTCGGGTGGACGGACGTCGGACACCACGGACAACAACTCTAGCAATCGCTCCGTGGCGCCGGCAGCGCGCTGCAAATCACCGTAGACCTCGCTGATCGCGCCCACGGCGCCGGCCACGACGATCGCGAAAAACACAAACTGTGAGAGCTGACCAGCCGTTAATGATCCGCCGAGCACGTCGTGACCGCCGACCCAAAGGACCAAAGCGACGGCGGAAAAGACGCTGGTCATCACCAGCGCTGTCAGCAAGGCGCGCGCGCGAATACGCTGAATGGACACGTCGAACGTTTGCTCGACCCGACCGCCAAACTGGTCTTGATCGATTTTTTCGTGCGTAAAGGCCTGCACGGTGCGGATTGCGTTCACCGACTCTTCGACATGCGCGCCCACATCCGCGACACGATCTTGCGTGGCCCGCGACAAACGCCGGACACGGCGGCCGAACACGATGATCGGTAAAACCACGACAGGCACCAGCACGAAAACCAAGCCGGTCAATTTCAAGCTGGTGACCGCCAACATGACCGTGCCGCCGACGAAGAGCAGCAGGTTACGCAGGGCGACCGATGCGCTGGAACCGATCACCACTTGCAACAAGGTGGTGTCGGTGGTCAGGCGCGTAAGCACCTCGCCGGTTTTCGTGGTCTCGAAAAAACTCGGCGATAAGGAGATGACATGGTCATAGACATCACGCCGTATGTCCGCGACCACACGTTCGCCGATCCATGAGACGAGATAGAAGCGGGCGTAGGTTGACGCCGCTAGAAGAATGACGACGCCCAGGAGGGCGAGGAGGGCTGTATCGAGCAATCCCGGATCGCCGTTGGCAAATCCCTGGTCGATCAAAAAGCGCAGTCCGACGCCAAGCGACAAGACCGTCGCCGCGGCCACGGTCAGCGCCACCGCGGCCGCGGCGATGCGCCATACATATGGCTTCAGATAGCGGGCAAGGCGGCCAAGATGGCTGAAATCCCGGCTTGCCGGTCGGTCACTCGCGCGTGCGTCGCCAACGTTCATAGCGCCATGCTATCCGCTGATACCTGGATCGCGGAACCGTTATGGGTCAACCGAGTTCCAATGGCTGGCCGGCCGCCGCGCCCAACTCGCCGCTCAGTACGGCATTCAGGGTGTTCCCGGTACGACTATCGACCCAAACGCCGCGCGCGGCATCGTGATCGAAATGGCCGGCACCGCTGACAGGCGAAGATAGCCAGAGTTGGCGCATGGGCGCGTGTTTGTTCAGCAAATATTGCGCGCCGTTGTCCAGTTCGACCGTCAAAACGCCGCCTTCCAGGTCAATATCCCAACGATCGCCGAATGCCTCATCGAGCTGATCCATGAGGGCCATTAAGGTCGTATCGGCGACGGATTGGAACGCATCTTCATCCATACACAGACCTCGGGGCGAGATATGGCCGTCGCGCGGCCGTTTCGACGGTCCATATAGACCTCGGACTCCCGTAGCTCAAGCGCCGGGCCTTGTCTCGGACCCAGGGTTTCGCTATACAGCCCGCCTTGCGCAAAGGAGACCGGCGTTATGAAGAAGGATATCCACCCCGATTACCACGAAATCACCGTGGTGATGACGGACGGGACTGAGTTCAAGACCCGGTCCACCATGGGCAAAGAGGGCGATACGCTCAAGCTCGATGTCGACCCGAAAACCCACCCCGCCTGGACAGGCGGTGCTCAGCGCTTGATCGACACAGAAGGCCAGGTCGCGCGCTTCAACAAGCGTTTCGCCGGTTTCGGTCTCGAAAAGAAATAGCCGCCCGTACGGGCAACGGAACTCAAAAAGACCCTAATCGCCGTCGCGACACAGTGTTGCGAGGGCCGATCGAATCTGCTCGGGAATCGGTCGAGGCTGGTCTTGTTTGTTGCGGTCGACGAAGACGTGCACGAAATGCCCCTCCGCGGCGGCGTCCTGATCGTCCTTGCGAAAGAGCGACACGTCGTACACCACGCTGGTGCGGCCCAATTTTTTGACCGCTAAACCGGCATCGACCACTTCGGGGAACCGTAGCGGCTTTCGAAACCGGCACCGGGTCTCGGGCACGATTCCGATCGTCGGACCATTGATGAAGTCCAGGCCGCCTTCCTTGATCAAGAAGTCGTTAATCACGCTGTCGATGTAGAAGTAGTACACCGCGTTGTTCACGTGGCCGTAGACGTCGTTGTCGTACCAACGCGTGTGGACATCCCGAAAATAAGTGTAATCGTCCCGTGTCTTGGGCGTTTGTTCGGTCATGCGGCGCGATTTCGTGTCGGACTTAGAGAAAGGATTTGAGTGCGTCGAGCGTTTGATCGGGTTGTTCGATCATCAACATGTGGCCGCAGTCGGCAATCACAGTCATTTGGCTGTTGGGCAAGGCCTCGGCCAAGGGCTTGGCCGCGCGCACGGGCGTCATAACGTCCTCCGCCCCAGAAAGGACGAGGGCCGGGCAAGTCGCTTTGGCCGCTGCATCCAAACCGTCTTGGAACGCGTTGCAGGCGTTGAAGTCGCTGTGCAGTACGCCATCATTTGCGCGCGCCAGGAGTTGCAGGCCGCTTCCCGTCATCCACATGCCGGGCGCGCGCGTGCCGCCAATTTGACTTCGTCCTCCAAACGCCCACGACACGATCATGGCGTTCGCCATGTCGGGATTGTCGCGTGTTGCATTGAGCAGGTCGTCGTTTACCGGCATGGCGGCCGAGGCACCGACGAGGGCGAGTTTGAGCGTTTTGTCAGGCGCCTGCGCGGCGGCTTGTAGGGCGGTGAGCGCCCCCATGCTATGTCCCACCAAAGCGGCCTTCTCGGATCCGACGGCCGCCACCAACTGCCATATCCAATCGGCCATGGCGGTTATGGTCGGCAACGGCGGGCCGTCGGATTTTCCGTGGCCCGGCAAATCGACTGCCAGAACGCTCCAGCCATTGTAGGCGAAATAGCGCGTTTGCAGTGCCCACACCGTATGGTCCATGCCGGCACCGTGGATGAATATAAGGGTCGGTTTCGATGGGTCGTATGCGACACCCCCGGTCGCGGCGTGGACCTTCTTGCCCGCTACGTCAACATCCATCGACTCAGGCCTTTTGTGAGGCGCGGAGCGCCTGTTTTAGATCGGCAATAATGTCGTCCGGATCCTCAAGGCCGATCGATAGCCGGACCAGTTCTTCGCCAATGCCGGCGGCCTTGAGCTGCTCGGCGCTCATTTGCTGGTGGGTGGTGCTGGCGGGATGTATCACCAGTGATTTCGCGTCGCCGACATTTGCTAGGTGCGAGAAGAGTTTGAGGCGCTCAATGAAAGTGCGGCCCGCTTCGCGCCCACCTTTGATGCCAAATGAGAAAATCGCGCCACAACCATCTGGTAGCAAACGTTTTGCTAGCGCATGATCAGGATGGTCCTCGAGCTCGGGATAAGTCACCCATTCGACGGCGTCGCTCCCGACCAAAAACTCGACCACTTTGCGCGCATTCGCGACGTGACGCTGCATGCGAACCGACAGCGTTTCGACGCCAAGCGTGATGTAAAAGGCGTTCTGCGGGCTCATGCAGCACCCAAAATCACGGAGCCCTTCGGCGCGGGCGCGCATAATCATGGCGCCGGGCCCGAATTCCTCCGCGAAATCGAGGCCGTGATAGCCCTCATAGGGTTCGGTCAAAGTCGGAAATAGACCGGATTGCTCCCAGTCGAAACGCCCGGCATCAATCAGCGCGCCCCCGATGGCCACGCCGTGGCCACCTAAAAACTTGGTCGCCGAATGCATAACGATGTCCGCGCCAAGCTCAGCCGGGCGGCATAGATGCGGCGTCGCAAACGTGTTGTCGATCATCAGGGGCACCCGCGCGGCATGGGCAATCTCAGCAATCGCCGGGATGTCCATAACCTCGAGGCCCGGATTGCCCAGCGTTTCGCCAAACAACAGACGGGTCTCGGGCCGAATGGCGTCGCGAAACGCGGCGGGATCACGCGGATCGACGAATGTCGTGGTGATGCCGAAACGCGGCAGAGTGTGGCACATCATGTTGTAGCTGCCGCCGTAGATCGACTTTGAAGCGACAATGTGCGACCCGGCATCCATCAAGGTCGCGACCGCCAGATGCAAGGCCGCCTGACCACTCGAAGCACAGATGCCGCCGACGCCGCGTTCAAGCGCGCTCAGGCGTTCTTCGAGGACCGCCACCGTCGGATTGCTGATCCGCGAATAGAGATGCCCGGCGCGCTCCAAATTGAACAGAGACGCGGCGGTTTCCGTATCGGGGAAAACGTAGGATGTGGTCTGATAGATGGGTACGGCGCGCGCCCCGAACTCGACGTCCGGATGCTGTCCCGCATGTAAGGAAAGGGTGTCGAACTTGAAGGATCGAGGTGCTGCCATGTCGCCCTCCCGCAAGGCACAGATGCCCGAAGCGGCGCAGAGCCTACACAGCGGTCTTCGCGGGGTCCAGACACCCTCGGTGGCCGGGCGCGGGGCGGGCGCCAACAAACAAAAGGGCCGCCTGATTTACGGGCGGCCCAAGTCAGTCCACAGGGAGGTCATCAGCATGAGCCGGTCGATAAGGGTAATTAACCGGCAGTGCTTCACCAATAAATTGAACTAGATCGGGCCAGAGCAACGTCAAGTCTATTTCACCAAAAAGGGCCGCCAATTAACCAAAAAACGGCAGTATTCCGCAAAAATTCACTGTTTGAAGAATTTGTCCGCCGCGACATTCAATTGCTCTTTCTTTGAGACCTCTTCCTGAACGCGAGCAATCTCCGCTTCCAATTCGGCGATATACTCTTTCAAGCCATCGATCGAGAGCGCGTCGAGCTGGCGCGGGAAACTTTGGTCTGAGGCTTTGGGGCGGTCTTCGTCGTCAAACATTTCAGATGGCCCGGTTCGATCAATGGGACTGACACTTCCGTTTGGACGCTACAATGTGCGCCGAAAGCAAGCTTATCCCATAATATCTCGGTTGCAATGAAGCCCGGTTTGCGTATCGTCATCGGACCGGCTGTCGGGGGAATCAGCGCATTTTCCCACATCGTGTTTGGGTGGAACGGAAGGGCCGACGGGCGCCACATCATGGCGCTTTCGGATAAAGCGTGGGGCTTGTCTGACAATCAAGATTTCTACGTTCGGTTCTGGGGCGTTCGCGGCAGCATTGCTTGTCCCGGCGAAAAGACCATGCGTTATGGCGGCAACACCTCCTGTTTGGAAGTTGGGTGCGGCGACCGTTTACTGATCTTTGATGCCGGCACCGGTATTCACGCATTTGGCGCGGACTTGACGTCGAACCGTGGCGTCGTCGGCGGCGGGTTTAAGACCGATCTGTTCTTCACGCACACCCATTTTGATCACATTTGTGGTTTTCCATTTTTCGCGCCCGCGTTTGATCCCGGCAATGAAGTGCGCATTTGGGCCGGCCATTTACTGCCGGAGCGGACCGTGCGCGAGGTGCTCATCTACCTCATGATGGATCCACTGTTTCCCATTCCGATTGACACGATGCGCGCGAAGCTTGAGTTCGAGGATTTTCAAGCGGGTGACACGCTCGATCCCGGTGACGGCATCACCATGCGGACCGCGCCGCTCAATCATCCCAATCGCGCGACCGGATATCGGATTGAATATGGCGGCAAGTCGATCTGCTACGTCACCGATACCGAGCATGTTCCGGGTGAGCCGGATGAGAATATCCTGAAGCTGATCGAAGGCACGGACTACTTCATCTACGACTCCACCTACACGGACGCCGAGTATCCTGAGCGCAAAGGGTGGGGGCATTCCACTTGGCAAGAAGGGGCGCGGCTCGCCGACATGGCGAACGTGGGCACTTTCGTCGTCTTCCATCACGATCCCGACCATGACGACGAATTCATGGACGCGATTGCAAGCGACGTGGAGAAGACGCGCCCTGGGAGCATTGTTGCCCGCGAGAACATGGTTCTCACACCGTGACATCGATCCCCGAGACCATGGCCGCGGTCGAGATATCTTCGCCCGGCGGCCCCGAGGTGTTGAAAGTGACCGAACGCCCGGTGCCCAGGCCCGGGCACGGTGAAATTCTCATCAAAGTCGAAGCAGCGGGCGTCAACCGTCCGGATCTTCTCCAACGCGCGGGCGCCTATCCGCCGCCGCCCGGCGCGTCCGACTTACCGGGGCTCGAAGTGGCCGGCCAAGTTGTGTCTGTGGGGCCCGGAGTCGCGCCGTCCATGGTGGGCGAAGACGTCTGCGCACTGACGCCGGGCGGCGGCTATGCGCACTATTGTCTAACGCCCGCGCCGCAAGCCTTGCCCTATCCGAAGGGCTTTGACGCGGTCAAAGCGGCGGCATTGCCGGAGACCTTCTTCACGGTTTGGACGAACATGTTCGATCGGGCGTGTTTGTCCGCCGGCGAAAGCCTGCTGGTCCATGGCGGCTCCAGCGGAATTGGAACCGTCGCGATTCAATTGGGTGTCGCGTTCGGTGCGCGGGTGTTTGCGACCGCCGGTAATGACGCAAAGTGCGAAGCCTGTCTGTCGCTCGGTGCGGAACGCGCGATCAACTACCGAGAAGAGGATTTTGTCGAGGTTGTGAAGGCGGCCACCGACGGGCGAGGGGTCGATGTCATCCTGGATATGGTCGCCGGGCCCTACGTGCAAAGAAATCTCAACGCGCTGGCCGAGAGCGGGCGCTTATCGATTATCGCCGTCATGGGCGGCATGTCCGCGGAGATCGATATTTTTGGACTGATGCGCAATCGGCACACGATTACCGGCAGCACACTGCGTCCGCGCACCATCACCGAGAAAGCGGCGATCGCCAGATCGCTTCAATCAAAGGTTTGGCCGTTACTTGAAAATAACAGGGTAAAGCCATTGATTCATAAAGTGTTTCCCCTTGATCAAGCGGGCGAAGCTCATGCCCTGATGGAGGCTGGGGATCACATTGGTAAGATCGTGCTAACGGCATAGGTCATAAGGCGTGCGGATGCCTTTCGCCATCGGCGCGCAACCACTATATTCGAACCAATCATGTGGGCCGGCAGGCGGGGTCGGCGCGCAAGCAGCCACAATTTGAAAGGACTTCAGGAATGGCGCAGCCCCTGATGCCGAAGGCGACGGCCGTTTGGCTGGTTGAAAACACAACTTTGACCTTCGATCAGATCGCCGAGTTCTGCAATCTCCATCCGCTTGAGGTCCAGGGTATCGCCGAT
The DNA here is from genome assembly GCA_028289725.1 of Alphaproteobacteria bacterium. GTDB lineage: Bacteria > Pseudomonadota > Alphaproteobacteria > UBA7887 > UBA7887 > JAKZSU01. Next base: position 9,257 of record JANQOH010000242.1, on the reverse strand, counting down.
GGAGAAGTGGCGGTTGGTATTGTCGGGCTCGACCCGATTGCGAATGGCCAGATCACGCGCGAGGAGATTACGCGTGGCGAGGCGGATTCGAAGGTCAAATTGGAAGGCCGCCAAAGCGACGTGCCGGCGGTGCCGCGGCGCAAGGGTCCGCGTTACACGCCCGTATCGAAACGGGGCGACCGGCCGGACGCGATCAGTTGGCTGCTGAAATACACGCCGGAGCTGACCGACGCGCAAATTTGCAAGTTGATCGGCACGACCAAGCCGACGATCGAAGCGGTCCGAAGCCGGACCCACTGGAACATCAGCAATATTCAGGCGCGTGACCCGGTTTTGCTGGGCATTTGCAGCCAGACCGAGCTGGAGGATCAACTCGCGCGCGCGCGTCGGCGGATCGCGCGTAAGGAAGGATCGAAGAAAGGTGCCACAGCCTCCGAGGCACCGGCGGTAGAGTCGGCCCCTGCAGAAAGTGAAGAGGGCGCGACGGACACCGCATCGGAGGCGCCGGCGGGCGTGCCGGTTCCGGAAACGGAGACGGACATGACGCGCGCGCCCGGCGAAGACCAGATTTAGCGAACACGGTTGCCCAGGTAGGTTTTGATCGTGTCTGATTTGGCGGCCTTGGCAGGCAATCTGAGTCAGTTCAGCGACGCGCGCGTCTTGTGCGTGGGCGACTTGATGCTCGATCGGTTTCTCTACGGGCCGGTGGGGCGCATTTCGCCGGAAGCGCCAATCCCCGTGCTGCGCGTGGATCGCGAAGCCACCATGCTGGGCGGTGCCGGAAACGTAGTTCGCAACCTCGTTTCACTGGGCGCGGGCGTTGTCTTTGTGTCGGTTGTCGGCGACGATGCCGAAGGGCGCGACTTGGTGGGCATGATCGCGGCGGAGTCCGGCGTCGAGCCGTATTTGCTCAGCGAATCCGGACGCAAATCGACCATCAAGAGTCGCTTCATAGCGGCCGGCCAACAGTTGCTTCGCGCCGACCACGAGGCGGACACGGCGCTGTCCGACTCAATCGCGGGCGACGTGGCACGGACCGCGGCCGATGCGGTCGAATCCTGCGACCTCGTTGTCTTGTCCGATTATGGCAAAGGCGTGCTGTGTGCACCGGTGCTGGACGCGGTGATGTCAAAAGCCAAGGCGTTGGGACGGCCGGTCATTGTCGATCCAAAGGGCGCGGATTTCTCAGTGTATCGAGGCGCGGCGGTGATTACGCCGAATCGGCATGAACTCGCCGCCGCAACGCGCATGCCAACCCAATCGGAATCCGACGCGGTTGCCGCCGCGGAAACCGTGCGCGGAAGCTGCGGCATCGACGCGGTGTTGGTCACGCGCGGTCAAGACGGCATGGTTCTGGTCGACGCGGACGGTTATGACGAAATGGCCGCGCGCGCCCAAGAAGTGTTCGACGTGTCGGGCGCCGGCGATACGGTTGTCGCGGCATTCGCCGCGGCCTGGGCCGGCGGCTTCGCGAAGGCGGACGCCGCCAGGCTCGCGAACGCGGCGGCCGGTATTGTGGTCGGCAAGGTTGGGACCGCCACAGTGCACCGCGCGGATCTCGCGCAGGCCCTCCGGCGCGGCACTGTGCTCGACCATGACAACAAGGTGCTTGCCGGCGATCGTGCCTTGGAACGCGTCGACCGATGGCGGCACCAAGGCGCGCGCATTGGATTTACGAACGGCTGCTTCGATTTGCTGCACCCCGGCCATCTGTCACTGCTGCGTCAGGCGCGGGCCGCTTGTGACCGTTTGGTTGTGGGATTGAACAGCGATGCGTCGGTCACTCGCTTGAAAGGCGCCGACCGGCCGGTTCAGCTGGAGGCCGCGCGGGCGATGGTGCTGGCTTCCGTCGAGTTCGTCGACCTTGTCGTTGTGTTCAGCGAAGACACGCCCTTGCGGTTGATCGAACGGTTGCGGCCCGATGTTCTGGTTAAGGGGGCCGACTACGCACTGTCCGAAGTGGTTGGTGGCGACTTGGTGACCGGCTATGGCGGCCGCGTGCTGCTTGCGGACCTGGAGCCGGGACACAGCACCAGCGAAACCATCGCCCGGATAGGGCGTTAGCCATGGCCGCCGTGCGCCAAAGCGCATCAGATCGGCCGCCGCGACTGATCGTCGGGATCAGTGGCGCTTCGGGTTCGATTTACGGCGTTCGCCTCCTCGACCTGCTCAAGCCTTTGCCCGTGGAGACCCATTTGGTCATGACGCGCACGGCCGAGGTCACGCTGGCTTACGAAACCGATTTCAAGGTCGCCGATGTCAAGAAAAAGGCCGATGTGGTCCACAAGGTTGATGATCTCGGCGCCTCGTTGTCGAGCGGCTCCTATCCGACGCTTGGCATGATCGTTGCGCCTTGTTCGGTGCGCAGCATGTCCGAAATCGCGACCGGCCTGTGCGGCAACCTCCTCACGCGGGCGGCGGACGTTGTTCTAAAAGAACAGCGAAGGCTTGTCTTAATGGTGCGCGAAACGCCGCTGCACGCAATCCATCTTTCGAACATGACGCGCCTTGCCGAGCTGGGCGTTATCATTGCACCGCCAGTCCCGGCGTTTTACGCGCGGCCGGAGAGTTTGGACGAGATGGTCGATCACACCCTTGGCCGGGTGCTGGATTTGTTCGATTTGGAGGCCGGCACGGTCGCGCGTTGGGGCGAGGCGGCGCCGAAAGGGCGCGGGCGAAAGGTGACGCCTAAGCGCTAGTGCTGCACGCGACCAACGTCGCGATCGCGTCGGACATGGCTTCGGACTCCGCTGCACCCAAGAAACCCAAATAGCCCACCAAGCTCGTCTTCATGTCGCGTTTGCGGCGTGCGATATCATGTGCGACGGGCGAACGGTCCAAGGCTTCCGAGAGTACGTCGAGTTCGATGCGTTCAGCGAGCAGCTCGCTTTCCTTGACTTGCGTCCGCAAAGTGCTCGCCATGCTCGGCGATACGCGCGCTGGCGGTTCGCGCAATTGGCGTCGCACCCCGCGTAGCGGCACGATCACTTGTTTGTGCCAAACCGAAACCGCCTCGCTCAAATATGCGAAGGTGTCCGCATCAATTTGGCCGCGCCCGGAGACGCCGAGCCACAGGCAATAAAGGATCAAATTGACATCCGCGCCGACTGAGTCCTGCAGAGTGAGGCAGACATTTTGCACTGGCTCGCGCTCATACACTGCCACGGAGAAATCCCATAAATTTGTGCCGGACCAGGCGTCCACGTCATCAGCCGACACATCGGAGGATTTGGTTGGTTCGCTCATTAATCACCCAAACTAATGCCGAGCGCGCGCGCGGTATGCAACAGAGGATCGATCGGGTCGACCAGCACCGGTCCGCCGATCACGTCGCTCAGTGGAACGTCGACGACTTGACGGCCCTGCCACGCCACCATCCGATCAAACTTTCCGGCCGCGATCAAATCCACGGCGGCGACGCCGAAGCTCGAACCGAGCACGCGATCGACATAGGTCGGGTTGCCACCCCGTTGAACATGGCCGAGAACGGTCACGCGAACTTCCGCGTGCGTTTCTTCCGCGATCCGCGCCGCCAAGTGATGGCCAATACCGCCGTAGCGCGCATCACCGTCGCCAAATGATTGCGTCACCGCCTCGCCAGATTCCGTGCGCACCGATTCCGCCACGATGACGAGGCTGTAATTTTTCCCGCGTCCGGCGCGGCGGCGCAGTTTCTCTTTGATTGCCGCCATCGAATAGGGGACTTCAGGGATCAGAATCACGTCGGCCGCGCCGGCGATCCCGGCCCGCAGTGCTATGTGACCCGCGTCGCGTCCCATCACCTCGAGCACCATGACGCGTTGATGGCTGGCCGCGGTGAAATGCAGCCGGTCCAGCGCTTCGGTGGCGACGGCGACGGCGGTTGAGAACCCGGTGGCCGTATCAGTGTGCGCAACATCGTTGTCGATGGTCTTCGGCACGCCGATCAAATTCCAATCGCCGCGTTCGGCAAGCCGCCGCAGGATATCTAAGCTCCCATCGCCGCCAATGCCGATCAGACCATCCAAGCCGAGATTGTGATAGCCCCCGACAATGGCGTCGATCCGACCGCTCCCCTCAAGCTGATCCTTGAACGGATTACCCCGGCTGGTCGTTCCGAGGATCGTGCCACTCATCATCATCACGTAGCCGGGCACCATGTCGAAATCGAGCTCGACCGCATCGACCGGCCGGTCGGCCAAGCCGTCGGTGCCGCGCCGAATGCCGATGACCTCCCAGTCGTGGGCGCGTTTTGCATGGTTCACGACCGCGCGAATGATGGCGTTGAGGCCGGCGCAGTCCCCGCCGCTGGTGAGTATTCCGATTCGCTTAATCGGGCGCATCGTTGCCATTGAAAGAACTGTTCCTTTTCTGCACGGAATCAGAGCGAAATGCGGTATTGGCCAACAGAAAAACGCCCCGATTTCAATAGCAACCCGTTTTTGCTATAATGGTCTCGTGAACTGCGTCAATGGTTCATCCTTTGATCAAGGCCGCAGATGAATGCAGATGAATAGGGAAACGTTAAGCGAGCGCTTGGAACGCTTGCGCGTTGAGCATACCGTTTTGGATCAACGTATCGACGAAATGTGTTCCGAGGGGATTTTCGACGACATCCAGATCCTGCGACTAAAGAAACAGAAATTGGCGATTAAGGATCAAATGGGACGCTTGGAAAGCGACCTGGTTCCGAACATCATCGCCTAAGTCGCAACGGCATCGATCCGACTTTTGCCCGCGGAGCGGCGGTCAAGGCCGGCGATGTCGAAGAGAGTGAAATAGCCCGACCGTTTGGTGCCATTCGGCATTAGTCGGTCGGGCTTCGTTTTTTTCTTGCATCTGCGCGGAGGTAGATGAATGGGTGAGGTGAGCCCCGCCGTCGGGATCATCATGGGATCCCAGTCCGATTGGGAAACCATGCGCCACGCGGCTGAAACCTTGGAATCGCTCGGCATTTCTTTCGAGACGCGCATTGTATCGGCGCATCGAACACCCAAGCGTCTTTATCAGTACGCTTCGGATGCGCGAGGACGAGGTCTCAAAGCGATTATCGCGGGCGCCGGAGGCGCGGCGCATTTGCCGGGTATGACCGCCTCCATGACGCCACTTCCCGTGATCGGTGTGCCGGTCCAAAGTCGCGCCTTGAACGGGCTGGACAGTCTAATGTCCATTGTTCAAATGCCTGCTGGCGTCCCGGTCGCGACCGTGGCGATCGGCCGCGCGGGCTCCGTCAACGCCGCGTTGCACGCAGCCAGCATTTTGGCATTGACCGACACGGGGGTTGCCGAGGCACTTGACGCTTGGCGCGCTAACCAGACCGATCAAGTGGCCGATCAACCAACAGACGATCCAATTTAAGATACGGACATGGCAACGCACGAACCGATCCCGCCGGGCGCGACCGTCGGCATTCTGGGTGGCGGTCAACTTGGCCGCATGATCGCTCTCGCCGCGGCCCGCCTGGGCTATCGCTGTCATATTTTTTGTCCGGAAGCCGATAGCCCGGCGGCTCAAGTCTCCGCGGCCATGACCGTCGCGGACTATGAAGATCGTGAGGCACTGAGGCGGTTCGCGGCGGACGTCGATGTGGTCACGCTCGAATTCGAAAATGTTCCACTCGTGGCTGTTGAAACGCTGACCGCCACGGTCCCTGTACGCCCCGGCGCCCGGGCCCTCGAAGTCGCGCAGGACCGCATCGTCGAAAAGGATTTCTTGCGCTCAATCGATGTGCCGACCACGGACTATCGGCAGGCGGAGAACGCAAATGATGTCGCCGCGGCAGCGTTGGAGCTTGGGACGCCGTGCGTGCTCAAAACCACGCGGTTCGGCTACGACGGCAAAGGACAGGTCCGCATAGACGACGCTGATGCCGCCGAAGCAGCGTGGGCCGAGATGGGCGGGCAAATTGGCATCGTCGAAGCCTTTGTCGATTTCGACTGCGAAATCTCCGTGCTCGTGGCCCGCGGACCAGACGGTCAGGTGGTTTCGTACTGTCCGGTCGAGAACCGCCACGCGAACCACATTTTGGATACGACGATCGCGCCGGCAAACATATCCGATGCGGTTGCGGTTCAGGCGATCGACCTCGCGACCCGAACGGCGGAGGCGTTGGACTATGTGGGTCTGCTCGCCGTTGAAATGTTCGTCACCCGTGACGGCGCGGTGCTGGTCAACGAAATCGCGCCGCGCCCCCACAATTCCGGTCATTGGACGATCGACGCCTGTCTGACTAGTCAGTTTGAACAGGCCGTGCGCGCCGCATGCGCACTACCGCTCGGTTCGGCGGATCGAGTAGCGGATGCTGAAATGAAAAACTTGCTTGGCGACGATGCGGCCCGCTGGCCCGAGTTGCTGGCCGATCCCGGCGCGCATTTGCATCTGTATGGCAAGGCCGAGGCCCGTCCGGGGCGCAAGATGGGGCATGTCACCTGGCTCAAGGGCAATCCCGATTAAGCCGCCCATCTAATTGTCATTCTGACGGTGCGATCGCCCTGAGAGTCATTGCGATTGGTATCGCGCCGCACGTCGTCCGAGATTGGCGAGCGCCCGTTTGAGCGGCGCATCAAATTTCGCGAACGACTTATCAAGGCGGCCTCGAATTTTCTGAATTTCCATCACATTGCTAATCCGACGATCCAAAAACGCCCATGTCGCCTCGAAATTGGGCGAGCGATCGTCGAGCCAATAGAACAAGGTACTGGTGTACACCGCGAAAAGCAGCGCACGCTTGGTGTACCAATTGAAATCTGTCGCCTGATCGCCCGCCGCGCGCCACATCAGATCGACCGTCCGACCCGCCCCGGCGATCGCCGCCGGTCCATGTTGTGGTGTGGTCTGCAACGCGAGCGCGCGCCGAATGGCGTCACGGTGCGGCGCATTCTGCTCCAAGCGCACGCGTATGGCGGTGGCAATGCGCTCGCGGATTTTCATTTCATTCAGGTTTCGCCGATCAAGCTCATCGATCATGCGGCGGTCGGCATCAGCAACGAAAAACGTGATGACATCGCCGACACCACGCGGGAAGCACCGCCGCGCCATGGACGGATCGAGACCGGCCTTCGCGGTGGCCGCTTCAACCGTCGGCCACGACCACCCTTCAAAGGGCGCCTGTTCAAGCACGGCTTCGAGAATGCGTGACTTGGCGCTTTCGATCTCAGGCGACATCTTCAACGGGAATGGCGGGTTGATTGAGACGCGGATTGTGGCGCATCTCCGACACGAAATGGAGTGTCGAAAGGTCGGTCATCCGCATCGGGTACAAAATGCCGTCCAAGTGATCGCATTCATGTTGGACGACGCGGGCGTGGAATCCGTCGACCTCGCGTTCGATCCGGGTGCCTTCCGGCGTGCTCGCACGATAGCGAATACGTGCCGGCCGTGGCACAGCGCCGCGAAGGCCTGGGACCGACAAGCAGCCTTCCCAATCGACGGCGATTTCGTCGCCGACCGGTTCGATCTCGGGATTGATCAGCGTGGTGCGCGGGATGCCTTCCTCGTTCTCCTCTGACGTTCGCACCGCGGGCACTTCGAATATGACCACCCGAAGACCGACATGAACTTGCGGTGCGGCCAACCCGGCGCCGCCGATATCGTCTAGAGTCTGGTACATATCCGCGACCAGACGCGCGATTTCCGGCGCGGTGGGATCGGCAACCGGCGCCGCCCGCTGTTCGAGGACTGGATGCCCCATGCGGGCGATTTTCAAGATCGACATGCCGAGTGGTCCATTGTCGGATAAAGTTGCGGCGGGTCCGAGGCCCGCCGAATGATTGTCACCATACTATGGGGCTGGCCGGCCCGGCGGTAAAGCGGGAGCGCGAAATGCACGCGGTTATCTTTGAATTTCGGGTCAATCCGGATCGTGAAGAAGACTACTTTGCGTGGGCCGAAAAGCTCAGCGGTGAAGTACGGAAAGCCGATGGATTTCTCGGGATTGAACGTTTCGAAAGCCGCACGACCAAGGGCAAATTCGTTTCGCTCTCATTCTTTCGCGACGCAGAGGCGGTAGCCGGGTGGCGGGCGCATCCGATGCACGCGCAAGCCCAAGCCGCCGGAAAATCGGGGATTTTTGCCGAGTTTCGCCTGCGCGTCGCCCAGGTTGAGCATGAGATTGCCTTGAACGAGGCCGGAGAACGGACGGAGCGGCAGGTATAAATTTGTCTGGGTTGATGCGGGTGTGGCGGTTGCTCTTCACAAGCCACGACCTATGTGATATCACCGCGCGCTTTCCGGGTTCGGCGCATACCATCTAGAGGGATTTGCTTTGCAGGTACTGGTCCGCGACAACAATGTTGATCAAGCGCTGCGTGCGCTTAAGAAGAAGATGCAGCGTGAAGGCATCTTTCGCGAGATGAAGATGCGGCGGGCGTACGAAAAGCCATCCGAGAAAAGGGCGCGTGAAAAGGCTGAGGCTATTCGCCGGGCGCGTAAGTTGGCGCGTAAGCGCTCACAGCGGGACGACTAGCACAAAGATCCATTTGGATCAGGGGCTTCCGTCGAAAAGCTGTCGTCTAAGACGACAGCTTTTTTGTTTGCCCGATAGTAAACCGGCGCATTCCGGTGACGTTTGAACCCGTGCCGTCAATTCCTTGAAAAATATCAAATAACGCTGGTTCTTGCCGCGACGCCGCCCTCAATGGTGTAGATCACGCCGGTGATGTAGGACGCGCGGGCCGAGGCGAGGAAGGTCACCAGATCAGCAACCTCGTCCGGCCTGGCCGCGCGACCGAGCGGCAGGTTCTTGGTGAACTCCGGCCACCGGTCCGGGTCGCCGAGTTCAGATTCCGCGCGGGTTCGCATTAAGGTCACCATGCGATCCGTTTCCACCAAGCCAGGGTTAACGCCGACGACGCGGACACCTTTGTCGAGGCTTGCGCCACCCAAGGCGCGGGTAAACGCCATAAGGCCTGCGTTCGCCGTGCTACCGGCGATGTAGTTCGCGTCAAACCGTTCGCCGGCCAAACCGATCACGTTGACGATCACGCCGTGTCCGCGCGACGCCATGGCGCCGTACACGCTGCGGCAGATATTGATGTAGCCGAACAGCTTGAGGTCCCAAGCCTCGCGCCACCGCGCCTCGTCGATCGCGTCAAGGCTGCCGCCAGGGATCGCCCCGGCATTGTTGATCAGGATATCGATGTCGCCAACACGTCCGACCAGATCCTGCTGCGCGTCGCTCTGTGAAAGATCGTAGGCGTGGGTCGAAACCGACACTTGATAGCTGCGCATGATTTCGTCGCGGGCGGCCTCCAGAGCCTCTTCGCCGCGTGACGCGAGAT
>JANQOH010000221.1 GCA_028289725.1 Alphaproteobacteria bacterium | reverse complement strand
TCGATTCAAGCGAGTACAGCCTGTACCAAATCGATCGCGAAGTGAGCGAAAGCTGGCCGGAACTGGCGCGCGAAGGCATCCTGGCCAACATTCGTGATGTCGCGGCGCTTGACGCGGCTTTTGGGCGCACGCGGCCTGAACTCGTGTTTCATGCCGCCGCGCTGAAACATGTGCCCATCGCAGAGGCGCACGCCTGCGAGGCCGTGCTCACCAACGTACAGGGCACACGCCACGTCGCCGACTTGGCACGCCAGCACGGCGCCCGCGCCGTCGTGCAAATCTCGACCGACAAAGCGGTCAATCCGACCAATGTGATGGGCGCGAGCAAGCGGCTCGCTGAAAGCTATTGCCAGGCGCTTGACCGGGTCGCAGGCGAAGATACAACGCGCTTTCTGACCGTGCGGTTCGGCAATGTCCTTGGCTCAACAGGTTCGGTGGTGCCGCTGTTTCAGCGCCAACTCGCTCGGGGCGGCCCGTTGACCGTGACCCACCCACGCATGACCCGGTACTTCATGACCGTGCGCGAAGCGGTCGAACTGGTGCTGCAGGCCTCCGCGATGGGTCTCGATCCGGAGACGAAGGCCCCCGCCGGCGGGATCTACGTGCTCGATATGGGCGAGCCCGTGCGCATTCTCGATCTCGCCAAACAAATGATTCGGCTCGCGGGCCTCCGTCCGGATGAAGACATCCAAATAAAGTTCACCCGACTGCGGCCCGGCGAAAAATTGTACGAAGAGATGTTTCATGACGGCGAACCTCTGGTGCAAACGCCGCATAGAGGTATAAAACTTGCGCGGCCGCGCGCTGGCGAAGTCGAAACATTGGGCCATGCGATCGACGCGATTGCGGCGCTTGCCGGCCGCCAAGACGATGATGCCGTTCGGCTGCGTTTGCAGAAGCTGATCCCGGAATATAAGGGTAACCGCGACACGGACCGTACCGCCGCCGCTTCTTAGGATTGTCACCGACACGGGCCGCATTCACCGCACGCGTCCCCCGCCTCTTCCGATCAAGGAGTTACCATGTCCGATTCTTCGCCCCGCGAAGCCGATGACCTTTGCAAGATTGGCCGCGCGCTGTTGTCGGTGTCCGATAAATCCGGCCTGATCGATCTTGCGCGCGCACTTGCCGACCACGGCGTCGAGCTTTTGTCCACGGGCGGTTCGGCAAAGCAATTGCGTGACGCCGGCCTCGCGGTCACCGAAGTCTCGGATCACACCGGCTTTCCAGAAATGATGGACGGCCGCGTCAAGACGCTTCATCCAACCGTCCACGGCGGCATCTTGGCCCGCCGCGATCTGGAATCGCACCGCCAAGCGATGGCGGAACACGGGATCGGCGCAATCGATTTGATTGCCATCAATTTATATCCGTTCGAACAGACGGTGGCGGGCGGCGCCGGTTTCGACGACTGCATTGAGAACATCGACATTGGCGGCCCGGCGATGATCCGATCCGCCGCCAAAAATCATCGTTTCGTCACGGTGCTGACCGATCCCGCCGACTATGGTGCGGTGATCGAAGAATTGGCCGCGCACGGTGGGCAAGTGAGCGGCATGTTGCGTCGCCGCTTGGCGGCCGCCGCGTTCGCACGCACCGGCACCTACGACGCCGCCATTTCAAGCTGGTTCGCCGCGCAAATCGTCGAGCCTTTCCCCACCCGCATGGCGCTCGGCGCGCAACGGCGTCAAAGCCTCCGCTATGGTGAGAATCCCCACCAGCGAGCCGCGTTTTACGCTGATGGCGATGCGCGTCCCGGCGTCGCTACGGCCACCCAAATCCAGGGCAAGGAGCTGAGTTACAACAACATCAACGACACCGATGCCGCATTTGAGCTGGCGGCCGAATTCGACACCCCGGCGGTCGCCATCATCAAGCACGCCAACCCGTGTGGGGTCGCGATCGGGGAGACGCTGGCGGACGCCTATCGGCGCGCCCATGCTTGCGATCCGGTGAGCGCCTTCGGCGGCATTGTCGCGGTCAATCGGACACTTGATGCCGAAACCGCCAAACTGATCACCGAGATCTTTACCGAAGTCGTGATCGCGCCCGACGCCGCTGACGACGCGCGCGCGGTTTTCGCCGCTAAGAAAAACCTTCGCTTGCTATTGACGGGCGGCATGCCAGACGCCGGCGCGCCGGGTCAAACGTTCAAGAGCGTCGCTGGCGGCATGCTCGTGCAAAGCCGCGATGCCCACCAACTAAGCCGCGATGAATTGACGGTCGCGACCAAGCGCGCACCGAGTGACCAGGAAATCGAAGATCTGATGTTTGCGTTCACGGTGTGCAAACACGTCAAATCCAACGCCATCATCTACGTCAAGAATGGCGCAACGGTCGGTATCGGCGCGGGTCAAATGAGCCGTGTCGATTCGGCGCGTATTGCGGTGAGCAAATCCAACGACGCGGCGAAAGAAGCCGGCGAAACGGCAAGCCGCACCGAAGGGTCCGTCGTCGCGTCGGACGCATTCTTCCCGTTCGCCGACGGCCTGATCGCCGCGGCGGAGGCTGGCGTCACCGCCGTCATTCAACCCGGCGGGTCCATGCGCGATGATGAGGTGACGGCGGCGGCGGATGAACGCAATCTTGCGATGGTGTTCACAGGCGTTCGGCACTTCCGGCACTAAGATGCGGCGATTGTGCGCGCCCTATCGCCCAGGTTCACGGACGGTCAGCAAGACCAGCAATCCGGCGGCGAAAAACACAATGATCGTCGCCATGCCAACGCGCTGACTCTCGGCAAGCATGGTGATCAAGCCCACGAGCCATGGCCCCATAAAGGCCGTCGCCTTACCGGACAACGCAAACAAGCCAAACATTTCCGTGTGCATGCCTTCAGGCGCGAGGCGGCCCATGAAGGACCGGCTGGCGGCCTGCGTCGGACCCATGAAAATTCCGATGCACAGGCCGAGCACCCAAAACCACGTCTTGTCTTCGACCAACAGGATCGCCGTGCCGACGACGATCAGCGATATCAAGCAAATGATCAGTGTGCGTTTGGAGCCGATCCAATCATCGATCCAAGCAAAACCAAAAGCACCCAAGCCGGCAGCGACATTGAGCGCGACCGCGAAATACAGCACCTCGCTCAGCTCCATGCCGAAACTGCCGGCGGCATACAAGCCGCCAAAGGCAAACAGCGTATTGAGACCGTCAATGAACAACATGCGCGCCAGCAAGAACCGCGCAATCATCTTGTATTTCCGGATCGATCGCAGGGTTTGCCAGAGCGTCGAGAGGCCAATCCGGAGCGATTCGCCGACCGGCCGGCGCGCGCCATTCAGATCGGGCGTAAAGGCAAACAACGGCCAACCAAAAACGACGAACCAAAGTGCGACCACGATCGCGACCGCACGCACATGCTCTGCTTCCGCTCGATCGAGACCGAAGGGCGGCGTTTCAACTTCGATGAAACCAAAAAGCACCAAAACGAGGCACACAAGGCCGCCGGCATAACCGAGTCCCCAAGCCCAGCCGGAGAGGCGCCCCATCCGCGCGTTGCCGGCGAGGCCGGGCAGCATGGCATTGTAGAACACCATGCCAAGTTCGAACCCGACATTGCCGAGAGCGACCAAGCCCAGCACGAGCCAAATCGAGCCTTCGTCCGGTGTTGCGTACCAGAGCAATGCGCAGGCCACCGCCATGACGGCTGAACACCCAATCAACCACGGCTTTCGTCGTGCGCCGGCGTCAGCCGCCGAGCCGAAGATCGGTCCGAGAATCGCCACGACAAACGCGCTCGCCGCAAGGGCGTAGCCCCATAAGGCGGTGGCGCGAACCTCATCGCCAACAATGCCGTCCTTGAAATAGACGGCGAACACGAAGGTGATCACGACGGTCGGGAACGGCGAATTGGCCCAATCGAACAGGCACCACGACGGCACAGCCCAGCGGTGGCGCGCGCTCTCGGGCGTTGCGCCGCGTCCACTAGGTGCGTCTATTTCAGTCATGCGCGGGAAATGTCCAGGAACGCCGGATCCGATTCGGCGAGCCTACGCGAGCGTGTCGTCCTCTGTCTACGCCGGACGCAAACCCGAACTTTTTGCGGCGGCGGCGTGCTTTCGACGGCGTGCTAGGTCTTGATCAATTCGCGCATGCGCCGATTTGCCACCGCGAGCATGGCAAGATCCATACCTGGTTGCGTGCGCAAGTCGGCGAACAGTTGGGCATTGCGCGTGATGATATCGGGATTGTCGGTCGCCCATTTATCCACCGCGCTGCCATCCAACTTGGCCTTCTTGCCGGCGCTCTTGATGACCTGGATCGTCAAGGCAAGCTGTTGCCCGTACAGATCGTCGATGATCGCGGAAACCGCCTGCAACTGCCAATGACTGTCGACGGCGACTTTGCGCCCCCGTGCCCGTAGCCAATCAAGGCCCAACCGGCCGCCGACCTGAAGGTAAACTTCCGCAGCCGCCCGTACATCCAGCTTGGTCTGGTCCGCGGCCTCCACGATGTTGCAGGCCGAATAAAGCGGTTCAACCAAGCCCACGACCTTCGCGAGAGGCGCAGGCACGCCTTGGTTCACCAGCTCCTCTGACTTCTGCTCGCATTCCCGGCAGCGGTCTTCCGGCATCACATTGGGCAGACACTCAATCAGTTCGGCGAGCGCCGGCTCGAACAACGCGACCGTTGCGCCGCAATCAATCGGCTGCGGGCGATTGCGCAGGAACCAAAGGGTCGCGTGCTCCGTCAACTGCCGCAGGGACACGATCATTTCGTGCTGTAAGGCCGCCGGAACCTTGTTGTCGAGCGCTTCGATGGAGGCCCACAACTCACGAAGCCCGAAAGAAGCGCGCGTAACCACATAGGCGCGCGCGATATCAGCCGCGCCGCGGCCGGTTTCTTCCTGCGCCATCTGCGAGAACACCATGCTCGCGCGATTGACGATGCTGTTTGACAATTGGGTGGCGATGATTTCGCGCCGCAAACGATGGCCGCGAATTTGCTTGCCATATTGGTCGATCAGAGGCGCCGGGAAATAGCGCTCGAGATCGGTTTCCAAATACGGATCGTCGGGCAAATCCGAATTGAGCAAATCATCGTAAAGCGCCAACTTTGCGTAGGCGTAGAGGACCGAGATTTCGGGCCGCGTTAGACCCAACCCCGCTGTGCGCCGTTCCTCGATCGTTTCGTCATCGGGCAAGAACTCGACAGCCCGGTCAAGGCGCCCCGAGCGCTCCAGCGCATGCATCATCCGCTGCTGCAGGTCCAAACGTTCGGCCGCAAGGGATTGGATGATGCTGATGCCGAGCGTTTGGAGATAATTGTCGGCCAGACACTGTTCCGCGACCTCGTCGGTCATTTGCGCCAAGAGCTTGTCGCGCTGCTTGCGCGTCATCTCGCCTTCGGCTTCAACGGCGCCGAGCAGAATCTTGATGTTCACCTCGTGGTCGGAGCAGTCCACACCGGCGGAATTGTCGATGGCGTCGGAATTGACGCGCACGCCGTTTTGCGCCGCCTCGATCCGCGCGCGTTGGGTGAAGCCGAGATTGCCGCCCTCACCGATCACTTTACAGCGCAAATCACCCGCGTTGATGCGCACAGCATCGTTCGCGCGGTCGCCCACCTCGAGGTCACTTTCCTCGCGCGCCTTGACGTAGGTGCCAATGCCACCGTTCCACAAAAGATCAACCGGCGCGGCAAGCAGCGCCGAAATCAATTGATTCGGTGTCAGGCTCTCGTCTTCGACGCCAATCAAGTGGCGGATGGCGCCGGTGAGTTTGATTGATTTCGCGGACCGATCGAAGATCCCGCCGCCGGATGAGATGAGCTTTTCGTCGTAGTCGGTCCAGCTCGAGCGCGGCAGATCGAATAGGCGCTTACGCTCCTTGAAACTGCTTTCCGGGTCCGGGTCTGGATCAATAAAGATGTGCAGGTGATTGAACGCGGCGACGAGCTTGATGTGTTTCGACAGCAGCATACCGTTGCCGAACACGTCGCCCGACATGTCGCCAATACCAACAACCGTGAACGGCTCTTTCTGGGTGTTGTGGCCCATCTCGCGGAAGTGCCGTTTGACCGACTCCCAAGCGCCGCGCGCGGTGATGCCCATCTTCTTGTGGTCGTAGCCGACCGAACCGCCGCTGGCGAACGCGTCGCCGAGCCAGAAACCGTAATCTTCGGCGACGCCGTTGGCGATGTCCGAAAATGTCGCCGTTCCCTTGTCCGCCGCGACGACGAGATAGGGATCGTCATCATCGTGGCGCACCACATCACTTGGCGGCACAACCTTGCCGCCGACCAAATTATCGGTGATGTCCAGCATGCCGCTGATCAGCGTCTTGTAGCAGGCGATCCCTTCGGCCAAGAACGCGTCGCGGTCGCCTTGCGGCGGGTGCTTGACGACAAAGCCGCCTTTCGCGCCGACGGGCACGATCACGGCGTTCTTGGTCATTTGCGCCTTCATCAGACCCAAAATCTCTGTCCGGAAATCCTCGGGCCGATCCGACCACCTTAGGCCGCCGCGCGCGACGGCGCCGCCCCGCAAATGAACGCCTTCCATGCGGGCCGAATAAACGAAGATCTCGACGTTCGGTCGCGGCAGCGGCAGGTCCTCGATGGATTTCGAATCGATCTTGAACGACGCATAGTCCCGCAGCGTACCCGTTTCATCAGGCTGATAATAATTCGTACGCAAAGTACATTGGATCGCGTTCAAGATGCGCCGGATGATGCGATCCTGATCTAGGCTTGAGACATCGTCGAGCGCCGCCGATATCGCGTCGCAAATGTCCGCTTCATTCCGCTTGCTCTTCGAAGGGTCGAAGCGTTCCTCGAACAGTTCGACCAACTTGCGCGCGATATGCGGATTCGCGGCCAAGGTCGATTCCATGTACGACTGGCTGAATGGAATGCGCGCCTGGCGCAGATACTTTGCGTAAGCGCGCAAGACAACCACTTGGCGCCAGGCCAAACCGGCACGCGTGATCAGCTGGTTGAAACCGTCATTCTCAACTTCGCCGCGCCATATCCGCTCAAAGCCGTCTTGAAACCGTTGCTTGGTCTCGGCGACATCGATTTCGACGCCGGACCGGTCGACAACGCCAAAGTCGTGGATCCACATCTCAGTGGCATCGGGGCCCGCGGTCAGACGATAGGGGAACTCGTCGATAACCTTGAACCCCATGTTCTCGACGACCGGCAGGACGTCCGAAAGCGCCAGCGAACCGCCGCGATTGAAAATTTTGAATCGCAAGCCGTCGTTGGTGGCTTCCGGCGGTCGGTAAAGATTGAGCTCCAAACCGTCGTCGCCGGCGGCACGCTCCATCCGCTCGATATCGAGCACGGCGGTCCGTGCCGAAAACCGATCGCGGTAGCCGCTCGGAAACAGCTGCGCATAGCGGCGTTCCAAAAGCGCGGCCTTGTGTTCGTCGTAAGCGGAGAACAGCGCGTCGTGAAGATTGTCCTCCCAACCACGCATGATCGCGACCAAACGCGCTTCGACCGCGTCCGTGGTCGTCTCGGGAATCTCACCCGGCGTTGTTTTGATAATCACGTGCAGGCGCGCCAGCGGATCGTCGCCCAATTGCGTATAGAAGGCCTCGCACGTCCCGCCGAAAGACTCTTCCAACACCTCTATGATGCTGAGGCGAAGTTGCGAATCGAAGCGATCACGCGGCAAGAAGACTAGGCACGACACCGACCATTCAAACGTGTCGCGCCGGGTGAACAAGCGGAGGCGCGGCCGTTCCTGCAGATGCAAGATGCCCAGGCTGGTGTCCAGCAACTCGTCGTCCGAGACCTGGAACAGCTCGTCGCGCGGGTAGGCCTCCAGAATATGGAGGAGGGCTTTTCCGTCGTGGCTCGCCGGCGAAAATCCAGCGCGCGCCAGCGCGATCGCGACGCGTTGCCGCAACAGCGGGATTACCGTCGGCGATTGGTTGTGCGCGGCTGACGTATACAGGCCGAGGAACCGGTGAACGCCAATCACCTCGCCTTTGTCGTCGTATCGCTTGATCTCGACCGAATCCATTTGGGTCGGCCGATGCACGGTCGCGCGTCGCGCGCTTTTTGTGATCAGTAGCAGCGACGGGTCGGTCAAACGGGTCAAGACTTCGGCCGGCATCGGGCGTCCGCGCGAATTGCTCGCACCGTCCGCGTTGAGTGTCGTGCCGCGGAAGATGCCGAGCGACTTTTCCGGAACTGTTTTCAGCCGGGTGCCGCCGCGCTTGCTTTCCGAAAGCTGGTAGCAGCGGTAGCCCAGGAAGGTGAAATTGTTGTCCGCCATCCAGCGCAGGAACGCGACGGTTTCATCAAGCTCCGTGCGAGGTGGGGGCGCGGTCTTGGTCAGTTCCTCGATCGAAGCCTCCAGGGCATCCATCATCGGCCGCCAGTCCTCGACGGTAACGCGGACATCATCGAGCACGGCGCTGAGCCGCTCGGACAAAGCTTGCACTTCTTCGGCGCCGGCTTGGCGGCCGATCTCGAGCCGGATGATGGACTCCGACTGTGCATCGTCCGGCGCCTGACCTCGGCTGTACAATTTGACCAAGGCGCCGTCGTCATCCCGCTGGCAGTAAAACACCGGATGCACAACCAGGTGCACCGGAATTTCCAAATGAGACAGGGTTGCGGCCAGAGAATCGACCAGAAACGGCTTATCGTCGGTGACCAGGTCAATCACCGTGTGGGACGACGACCATCCGTCCGTGTCCAGATTCGGGTCGTAGAGCCTCAGTTTATCGCTGTGCGGCTCGCGCTCGCGCATGAAATTGAGCATGCCGAGCGCGGAGAAGTACAAATCCTCGGTACTGCGCCCGACAACGTCCTCAGCCGGCACACGGCGATAATATTGTCTGAGAAACAGCTCGATTTCGTCGGCGCGTTCGCCTTCACTGCGGCCGCGCGCCAACGAGACGACCTGGTCCATCAGGTCGATTGAGGCGGGCGTTTTACCCGGTGTCATATTACTTCCCGTCCCGACCGCTCCGCCTTTTTTGCGTGCGGCGCCTATAGTCATGGCCATTTCCCCTCAATTGATCTAGCCCGGAATCCGCGCCGGGACAGAGCGCGACCAAAGGCGATTGTTGCAGCGGAATGTGACATGGTACGGCGTGCCCCCGCCCGATTGCCGCAATTTGGGACGGGGGGTATTGTGCCAGGAAATCCCCACATACCCTAGGGAGGGTGCCATGTCCCAAACGCGCATATTTCCCATATTGACCGCAGCCGGCCTGCTTTTTGCGGCCTCGAGCGTCGCGGCCGAACCCGTCGCCGGCCCGTTGGTCGATGCGGCCTGGGTCGCCGCCCATTCCTGCGATGACGGCGTGGTCGCCCTCGATATCCGGGGCAGCGGGCGGGCCTTTCAGCGCGGTCGCGTCCCCTGCTCGATACATGGCTCGTATTTCGGGAATGACTGGCGGGTCGAGCGCAATGGCGTGCCCGGCATGCTGCCAGATGAAGCCGGTTTGGCCGCCTTGATTGGCGGATTGGGCATTCGTAATGACGACCATGTCGTGGTGATCGGCGACGGCGGCAGCCCCGGCGCAACCACTGCCGCGACCCGCGTTTACTGGACATTCAAGGTGTCCGGCCATGATGCAGTGTCGCTGCTGGACGGCGGGTTTGCCGCCTATCGGGACAATCGGGAAGCACCGATGGAAAAGGGCGAGGCGACGCTGCGGCCGGCCGCCAGTTTCACGGTGTCCTTGCGCGACGAGTTGCTCGCCACCACCGATGAAGTGGCAGCGGCGCGCGACGCCGGGGTGAGCGTGATCGATAATCGCGGCTCGGACTATTACGTCGGCATCAACAAATCGGGTATCGCCAAGCGCGCGGGCACCGTGCCTGGCGCCGACAATGTGCCGATCACCTGGCTCACCAGCCCGGATGGCCGCTTTCAAGCTGCGGCGGTGCTCGATCAAATCGCAGCCGAAACAAGTCTGTCGGGCAGCGATCCGCAAATCGCGCTGTGCAATTCGGGCCAAATGGCATCGCTCGGCTGGTTCGTCAGCCACGAGTTGTTGGGCAACGAAAATGCCCAACTCTATGACGGGTCCATGGCGGCGTGGAGCAAAGACGACGCCCGCGAGGTGGAGCAGCGGATAAAAGCTGAATAAGGCCGAAACACGCCTATTTGCTTGTAGGTACCATCTCGACCCGCGCTGCCGTGACATGAGGCGGCGTGGTCCGGCCCCCTTATTCAGGTTCCAAGATCTCCGATGAGTTTGGTTGACGACGGGCGATCGCCCGAAACCGAGGACGTTGCGGACAAAGATCTTCCGCTGCGCGAAGATATTCGGCTGCTCGGCCGCTTGCTCGGAGAAACCGTGCGCGTCCAGGAAGGCCGGGAAATTTTCGACATTGTCGAAACCATCAGACAGGCCTCTATCCGCTTTCACCGCGACGACGACCATGAGGCCCGGCGTGAACTCGATACGGTTCTGCAATCATTGGACCCTGACCAATCCGTCCAGGTCATTCGTGCCTTCAGCTATTTTTCGCACCTCGCCAACATCGCGGAAGACGAGCATCGGATCCGCCGCACGCGGAGTCATGACATTGCCGGCGATCCGCCGCGCCCCGGCACCATCGCCCGTGCCTTAAACGACGCCGCGGATGCCGGCGTGCCGGCCAAGACGCTCGTCGAATTCTTCAATGGTGCTTTGGTTTGCCCGGTTTTGACGGCGCATCCGACCGAGGTCCGCCGCAAGAGCACCATGGACCGGGAAATCGCCATCGCAGATCTGCTCGACCGGCGCGGGCGCGGGGACCACACGCCGGAAGAACGGCGAGAAATAGACGATCGGTTGAGCCGCGCGATCTTGATTCTGTGGCAAACAAACCTTCTGCGTCAGACCCGGCTCAACGTGGTCGACGAAGTTGAGAACGGACTATCCTATTATGATTACACGTTTTTTCGGGAACTCCCGCGTCTTTACGCCAACCTCGAAGACCGCTTAGAACAGCTTGACCCAGCGGGCGGCACGCCGTCACTGGCATCTTTCCTGCGCATCGGCAGTTGGATTGGCGGGGACCGAGATGGCAACCCCTTCGTGGATGCCCAGGTGCTGCAAGACGCCATGGCGATGCAAAACGCTCGGCTGGTCGATTTTTACTTGGCCGAACTTGAGAAGTTGCGCGCCGAGTTGTCGCTTTCGACACGCCTGGTCGAGGTCTCGGATGCCCTTGCCCAATTGTCAGCGGCATCCCCAGATAATTCGGTCCACAGCCAACTTGAACCATACCGGCGTGCGATCGCGCTCGTCATCGCGCGGCTCGCGGCAACGCGAACACCGTCGGAGGATGCCGACACTGGGGCGGCGCCCTACGCTTCGGCCAGCGAATTCGCGGCCGATCTCGATGTCATTCATCGCTCGTTGGTGGAGAACGGCTCTTCCGCGCTTTGCAAAGGCCGCTTGCGCATGCTCCGCCGCGCCGCCGACTGCTTTGGCTTCCATCTTGCGAGCCTCGACTTGCGGCAAAGCTCCGACATTCATGCCGCGACCGTGGCGGAATTGTTCGCTGTCGCGACGCCCGTCCGAGATTATTTGGACCGGCCCGAAGATGACCGCATTGCGATTCTCCAAGAGGAGTTGCAATCGCGCCGCCCGCTGTTGAGGCCCCATTGGACGTATAGCGAACAGACGGCCAAGGAACTCGCGATCTTGGAAGCGGCGCGGGCGGGGCAGGCGCAATACGGACGGAACACCGTCCGCTCCGCCATTATTTCGAACACCCGCACCGCTTCGGACCTTCTCGGCTTATCCGTTTTGCTGCGTGACACCGGCTTGGCAACCGCAGAGGGCGAGGGGCACGTCAATATCGTCCCACTGTTCGAAACCATCGCCGATCTGCGGGGCTGCGTCGACATCATGGACCGCCTGTTGGCGATCCCCGAATACCGGCGTCTTGTGGACAGTCGCGGCGGGCTTCAAGAAGTCATGCTCGGCTATTCCGACAGCAACAAGGACGGCGGTTATGTCACGTCCGGCTGGGAGCTCTACAAGGCGGAAGTCGGGTTGGTCGAACTGTGCCGAAAGCACGATGTGCGGCTGCGCCTGTTTCATGGTCGTGGCGGCACGGTCGGACGCGGCGGCGGCCCGAGCTACGATGCCATCGTCGGTCAGCCCGCGGGCGCCGTGAACGGTCAAATCCGTTTAACGGAACAGGGCGAAACGATTTCGAGCAAATATACGAACGCCGAAGTAGGCCGCCGAAATCTTGAAATTCTCGCCGCTGCGGCGCTTGAGGCGTCGCTGCTGCACCCACAGTCCGATACCGTCCCGGCAGCCTATAGCGAGGCAATGGATAGCCTCTCCGAGCACGCGTTCCAGGCCTATCGCACGCTGATTTACGAGACGCCTAATTTCGTCGACTATTTTCAAGCATCGACTGTGATCAACGAAATTTCGACGCTGAACATCGGGTCGCGGCCGGCGGCGCGAAAGCAAACCGGCCGTATCGAGGACCTGCGTGCGATCCCTTGGGTGTTCAGCTGGTCGCAATGCCGCGTCATGCTGCCTGGGTGGTACGGATTTGGTAGCGCGGTGTCCGCCTGGTTATCCGAACATCCGAGCGACGGCATGGCCTTGCTACGCGAAATGCAGCGCGAATGGCCGTTTTTCCGTGGATTGCTGTCGAACATGGACATGGTCTTGGCGAAGACCAACATGGCGATTGCGTCACGCTACGCCGAACTCGTACCTGATGCGGATTTGCGCCACGCCGTCTTCGGCCGAATTACCGAGGAACGTCGAACCTCTATCGCGGTCCTGCTCGAAATCCTGCAGGCCGACGAATTGCTCGCGGCCAATCCGCTCTTGAACCGGTCTATTCGCAATCGCTTTCCTTATATCGATCCGCTCAACCACCTTCAGGTCGAATTGCTGAAAGCGCATCGATTGGGGTCCGACGATCCGAAAGTCTTGCGCGGCTTGCAACTGACCATCAATGGCCTGTCCGCCGGCCTGCGCAACAGCGGTTAGGTGCTTCGCATCGAACCGAGCGCGCGCTCAGCGCAAAAACAGAAAACGCGACAGCCCCGGTCCGAAAGCCGAGAGAAAACGTGATACAGCCTTGCGCCGCGTCCCCCATATCAAGGCGAGCGCCACGCGTTTCCGTTCGAACGTGTCACCGCGCGGTCCAAAAACCGCTCGGTGTAGTCGGCTGGCCTGCTCCGCCGCGCGGTCGCCAAGCGCCGACAATTGCTCCCGGCTCAGCGGCAATCCATGGCCAAATGTTTGCCGTCCCCACGCGAAGAACGATCGATAAAAATCCAACGGTGCGCCGGTGTGTCCGGCGTCGCGCCAAAACCGCATGTCCGCCTTGGTCGGAAGCAGACGCCACAGGACCATCGCCAATATAATCCCCAAGACCGCCACGGGCAGCGCGAACAGGATAAACAAACCCAGTCGTTCCGCCTGATGCTCGGCCATGGCTTCGTCGCGCAGCCGCGCGCGGAGCGCCATTGCGTCTCTCTTCAGCGGTTCGATCCGCTGCTGCGGGACCGCCGCGATCTCGGCTTCGCCAAGTTCGGGATTCCAGTAGGGCAATTCCACGGCCGCGACATAGGTAACGTCTTCGGTCTCGACGTAGATATCCCAATATTGCTCCAAGTGAGCGATGAAGCCGGTGTCGGTCTTTTCAGTCTCTGTAAAGACTTCCGTATGCAGCACGCGATACCCGTCGGCCGCGTCCAAGACAAGCGGCGGCAATTCGTCCGCCGCAATGCCAACAACCGTCAAGTTTACCGTGCGCCGGACCGTTTCGCCGTTTTCGATTTCAGTGATGGCATGCGACCATGTTTCCTCCATCACCACGTCGCGGGAAACGATCCAGGTTCCGTCAGCAAAGGCCGGGTCTTGGGCATGCACGGTGATGGTCTGTTCCGGGTATGTCTGCGCGAACTCAACGCTCAGTCCGTCTTGGCGCTCCGAAATGCCCTTAACCGTAATCGGCGGGATCACGAGGGTCCCGCTGTTGGTTGGAACGAGCGCCAAGCGTGCCTCGTGGCTGTACACCTTGTTGCCAACGATACTGTAGCCTTCATCGCCTTCCAGCTCGATCTGCAAGGTGTGCGGGCGAACGAGAACTTCCGAGCGCACGCCCTCGATCGTCGGCAAATCCATACGCACGCGTTTCAATGTATCCGGGGACAGGAATTGGATATGCACGATGATTTCAGCGCCAACGTAGGCACCATTCGTCATGACATATTCCGGTTCCACGGTAACCGCAAAAAAGCGCGGATCATTCTGATTCGGCTGTTGTGCGTGCGCCGACACGCTGATCATGCAAAAACATAGGTAGCTAAGGAAAGCGCGCATCATTCGCTGGCCACCGAGAGGCGCGACTCATACACGGAGAGCATTCGCGCGCGCAGGACTTTCTCAGGGTCGTCTTGAATGCGGCGCAAAAGCACTTCGGGCGCCCGAGCGCTTTGCCGCGGCTTCAGGTCGACGGTGCCGACCACGCGCCGGTCGTGCCGGCCACGCTCTTCGCTGGTCTGGCCGATCGCTGTCGCCGTGCCGACTTCGCCCGCCACATCGACCGGTTTGGGCCGCTCGGCCGATTCGCTGTCAGTGACTTCATCGGTATCGTTCGTGTTGCCCGCGGTATCGTTTTGCCGTGATTCAGCGGCCTGAGATTTGTTGGAGACACCCTCTTGCGGCTCCGTCGTCTGGTGCTCCTCCATTTCCTCCGGCTCTTGGTCAGCGCGTTCTTCCGGCTCTTGAAACTCCCGTTCCGGTTCGAGGAACTTCTGGACCAGCCTCAAATTGTACCGGGCGTCGACATGGTCCGGATCGAAACGGAGCACACGCTCATACGTCGCGACGGCGTTCGACCAGTCGCGCAAATGCGCATAACTGTTGCCCAGGTTGAAAAGGCTTCGCACCGTATCGTCGGCGGCAAATTCCCGCGTCGCTTGGTCATACCGACCGGCGCGATAGGCGGCCACGCCACGCCACGGCGCTTCGCGAAAAAAGAGCAGCGCCAGGTCCGGCCGGCGGTCGTTCAAATACTCGATGGCGATCTCGAAGTCCGAGGGAGCGCGATCTATGCGCGGCCACAACCAAGACACGCCGACCACCATCGCCAAAACAACGCCCCATCCCACCGCGCGCCAGATCATGACGATCGAATCCTTCGGAAAAAGAGCAGCCACAAAAGCGCCGATGCGCCGATCAACCAAGGCAACACCGCAAATTCCGCCGCTTCGTCGCTATCGCGCAATGCGGCCGCCACCTTGCTATCCATATCGTCCAATACAGCCTCGATGTCGGTATCGTCCGCCAGGCGGGCGCCGATTTGATCCGCAAATCGATCCCAATTGTCAACTTGATCGCGGTCGACAACCACGGCTCGCAACCAATCTCCGGCTTCCGTCGCCTCGGCACTGGGCGGATTGCCGCCGGTAATCAAAACCAATTGCCCGACGATCATATCGGCACGTTCGAACATCGCCTCCGCATGCGTGATGGCGATGCCGGGCGCTTGTCCAGAAATCGGCATCAAGTCTGGCTTGATTATGTGCAGATAGCGGTCAATGTGGGCGCGATCCGTGGTGAAGGGCACGACGTCGAAGGCTTCGGACGTCGCGACGATGAGCGCGGTCGGTACGTCCGGCGCGGCATCCAAGATGCGATAGGCGATCAGCTTCTGGCGCTCAACGTCAAAATTCGCGCCGACATCCAGCGCGATAACCCGGCCGGCGAGGTTTCCGTACCCGGTCGGTTCGCCGATATCCAGAATGGGACGCGCCAGGCCAACCACCAGAAACGTCCAAATCGCCAGCCACAGCCAGATCGGTAAGCGGATCTGGGAAATCACCTGATTGGCCATGAAGGTGTGCATCGTCTCATCAATGACCCGGTGCCAGTGGCCGGGCAAAGCGATCGCGACGCCGCCGCGCCAAAGTGTCAGCCACGCGACAAGGCCGAGCGCGGGCAACAGCAACAGCAGCACAAGAGGATAAGCGAAACTCATGTCTTGCGAACCGTTTGTACGACCAGGCCGCCCAAAACGAGCAGCGCCAACACCACGACATAGGGCGACCAATCGCGCAGAATATGGTTTTCTTCTTCGGGTCTCGTCGCCGGTTCCATCGCGTTGATTTCGCGCGAGGTCGCCGCCAGGTCCGCGGTCGAACTTGCCCAGAAAAACCGTCCTTCGGTGGCTTGCGCGATGTTTCTAAGAACCTCGGCGCCATCGGCCTCAATATCGGCCGCGAAACCCACCGTGTGAATCCGAATGCCATTGCGCGCTGCCAATTCGGCCGCATCCGCGCCGGTCAGTTCGCCGGAATTGTCCTCGCCGTCCGACAACAGCACAAGAACGCGACTTACTTCTTGCTCGGGGTCAAAGGTTTTGACCGCAAGCCCGATCGCGCGGCCCAAGTCCGTACGGTGGCCAGGTAGGCCAATTTCCAGCTCCGTCATGACCGCCGCCACCGCGTCAACGTCGTAGCTAAGCGGCGAGATCAAATAGGATTCATGGCCATAGGCGATCAGACCGACACGGTCGCCTTTTCGCGATCTTATGAAATCACCCACCATTTCGCGCACGACCATGTAACGCGCCGCGCCGGCGCCATCCAACGCCATGTCGGCCTGTTCCATGCTGGCCGACAAGTCGATCGCGATCATCAAATCGCGCCCTGTTGGCGCAACCAAAATCGAATCCCGGCTGTGTGGCCCCGCAAGAGCGACAATAAGCAGCACCCATCCGATTGCCTTGAGCCAAAGATCCTCGGGCCGCCCCTGACGCCCGCGGCCCTGATCGGACATGCCCGAAATCAGCCCGCGGACCGCCAACGGGATCGGAAGCGCCGCGTTGGCGGCCAACGGCGGCAGCGCCCACCAGGCCAAGAGCGGCAGCGGGAGGAGCGTCAAGGCCCATGGACGCAGAAGTTCGATCACCGGCCGAGCTCCGCGCCAAGCGTATCAATGAAGGCTGTTCGCTCGTCCTCGGATATTGTGTCGGGGTTCCGGTACGCAAGTTCGGGAAGCGTGATGACGCGACCCGCCCGCCGCGACAGGCTGGCCGCAAAATTGATCAACATCGGCCACTGAGCCGCGCGGTCCTCCACCTGAAGAATGTGGGCGAATTCGGCCTTGGCACCTTGCCGCCATTGATTGTGGCGCCAAAAGCGAACCGCCAAAACCATGGCAATCACGACCGCCAGCACGATGAACGGCCAGGCGGCAAACGCGACCGGCGCGGCCTCGCTGAGCGCGACCGGCACGTGAATGTCGCGCAGTTGCGAAAGAAGTTCTTCCTCGTTCACCGTTCGGTACCCGGAGACATGAAGCCGCCACTCGCGGCCTCGGTAATGCGCCAACCGTCCTGCAAGAGCTGGCGCCTTAAATTGCGGCGCAACTCGTCCACTGCTTCTTGGTGGCGCTCGGCCATGGATTTTGAGATCGACGCCAAACGTCGTCTGGGATCGCCGGCGGCTTGATAGGGATAACGGCCTGCCGGGATCGGCCGATGAAACATCGGATCCTCGACGATGATCGCGCGAAAATTCCGAAATGCGTTGAGCTCGCGCACCTTGGCGGTCAGGTCCGACGAGATCTCGCCAAAATCACTGAACACACAAATTTCGTCGCCAAATCCGAGCAGACCGCTCGCTTCGTCGACCGCTGCGGCCAAGCCGTCGCTGCTGTCGTCCGGATCCCGGTTGAGCGCGGTTTCGTAGCAATCCTCGAGATGCTTGAGCAAGAACAAGACATGACCCCGACCGCGCCGCGGCCGCACCATCACTTTGTCCGGCACGATCACCAAGCCCACCGGCTCTTGCAACGTAAACGCTTCCCAAGCCATGTGCGCCGCCAGAAGCGCCGCGGTCTTGGCCATCGGCTGGATCTCGGTGCCAAACCGCAAATGCGGGCGGAAATCGACGATCAGCATGCGCGCCAAATGGGACTCGGCGACGAACCGCTTCATTTGTGCGCGGCCGGTGCGCGCGGTCGCGCGCCAATCCATCCAGCGAATGTCGTCGCCGGGCACGTAGGGGCCGATGCTGTCGAGGTCCATGCCCTGCGCACGCCGGCGTCCCGGGCGCATGCCGGTCGGATATCGTTCGCCCGGCATCAATCGGCCACGCACGTGACGCGGCTGCGTCGCCATCAATTCACGCAACGTTAACTTCGCCGGGTCCGGCGCTTCCGCGCCGGCCTGTTTGCGCCCGCTAAACCACACTGACCTGTTCCAGCAAATTTCCGATGATGTGGTCGGGCGTAACGCCGTCGGCTTCGGCGCGATAGGTCAAGCCCATGCGGTGACGCAAAACGTTCGGCGCAAGGGCGCTGATATCCTCCGGCAGCACATGGTCGCGCTCCATCAGCCAGGCGCGCGCCTGCGCGGTTCGGGCCAACGAGATCGATCCGCGCGGGCTGACCGGGTGCGACAAATGCTCATCGACACCACTGAGACTTTCGGGATCGCCGCGGGTACCGGAAATCAACCGAACGATATAGTCGCGCACGGGATCGGACAGATGCACATCGAGCACAAGTTTGCGCGCCTCGGCCAATTCCGTTTTGGCAATTGGCGTTTCGGCCTCGCTCGGCGTCAAAGCGTCGACAGCTTCCTGCAACACCAAATCGAAGATATCCCGCTCGGCACCAAGATCGGGATAATCCACCGTCACATGCAGCAGGAAACGGTCGAGCTGCGCCTGCGGCAACTCCCAGGTCCCTTCGTGTTCGATGGGATTTTGCGTCGCAATGACAAAAAACGGCGTGTCCAACTGAAAGCTCTTCGTGCCGCTCGTTACTTGCCGCTCCTCCATCGCTTCGAGCAAGGCCGATTGGACTTTTGCCGGGGCGCGGTTGATTTCGTCCGCCAAAATGAAATTGCCGAAGATGGGTCCCATCTGAAAATCGAACCGCTGTTCCCGGGCGTCGTAAATCGAGGAGCCGGTCAAATCGGACGGCAACAAGTCCGGCGTGAATTGAATTCGATTGAACTCGCCTTCGATCGCTTGCGCCAACAAACGCGCAATGCGGGTCTTGGCGAGGCCTGGCGCGCCCTCCAGCAGGATGTGGCCATCCGCCAAGAGCCCAATCAGCAAATTTGTGACCGTGTCGCTTTGACCGATCACACGCGATTCAAGACGGGCCCTCAGATCAACAAAAGACGAACGAACTGACACGTGACCAATACTCCCTAGCCGGTCCGCCATGCGGACCTGAGCCCATTGTTTCGCCGTTCCGCATCAACGCCCGAGTGACCCACCCACTACACCGAATCCGGCCATCGCTCCCTGGCTCGGACTCGGATTGGCATCGCACGGCGAATGTGACCTGTTCTGAAGGTGATATTCAGGACCGCGCGTGGGATGGCTTCGTCGAGACTTGGCTTCTTGCTGGCGTTCTTGTTCCCTCTTTTCTGCCCAGCAACGTCCATCACCAAAGACCGCATCTCGACGACGAACTTGTCAGCAAAGCCAGATTGAATTTGGCCGGCATTGTCCGGATCGAACCGGAATCGGGGCGCACGTTAACTATTTGTAAGGCCAACAGCAAATCGAAGATTCGCTTGCCAGCGCGATAGCTGCCGATTCCTAGATAAACGGGTCGTAGGACCACTGCAAAAGCGCTTGACGCTGGCGGGGGCGGCACGCGCAATCGCCGGGTTCGCAATTCGCGCGGACTTGCGCCGCGTGGCGGCGAAAGGCCCGCCATCGCTTGATTTGCTTTTGGTCGATTTCCGGCACCCGGCGACCGAGCCAATAGCGACAATACCACTGGAACCATCCACGCGGATCGTCGCCGAGGATCCAACCCTTTTCGCGCCATACCGACAATGGCTGACGGCTTTTAATACCGAAGTGATTGAGTTTGGCGTCCGCGTGCTCGGAGACGCGGGCGCCGTCGAACCACGCATCCGGCAGCTCGGGTCGGCAGTCGTTGCAGTATTTGCCTTCGAACACACCGAGGCGAAGCATCTCCGCCGGCGCGTATTTCGGCTCAAACTCGGCGTCGAACTGCCGCCCGGCCGGTGCCATGATTTCGTAGGCATAGCCCCGCTGCATGCGGTCGTTGACGCGGACAATATCCCCAAGGCGATACATAGCCGGCAGTATCGAACCCACGAACGGCCGATTCAATCGACCGCGGCCAATCCCACTTCGAAAATTGCGCAGAGAGAATTTGGAGCGGGCGATGAGATTCGAACTCACGACCCCAACCTTGGCAAGGTTGTGCTCTACCCCTGAGCTACGCCCGCGCTCCGGCTGCGGCGGCGCTCGACGCGCCGCGGCGGGTGCCGGATAATAGGCCAAGTCGCACGCGATGCAAGCCCGTGATGCGGGCCCGTGTCACACCGCGACCTTCCGCTTAAGGTCCCCGCAGCGCCATGGACACAGAAACCGACTCATCAAGTATTCCGCCGTCGCCGGTGAGCCGCGCGGATTTGTTCGATTTTCTCGCCAAGCTTGGGATCGAAACGGTGACGACGGAGCACGCGCCGGTGTTCACCGTTGAGGAATCCCAATCGCTCCGCGGCTCGATCCCCGGCGGTCACTGTAAATCTTTGTTTCTCAAGAGCAAAAAAGGTGACCTTTGGCTGGTGGTGGCTGATGAGGCGCGGCGCGTCGACCTAAAACGGCTCGGCAAACATTTGGGCAGCGGCAACCTGTCGTTCGGCAAGCCCGAACTGCTCGGCGAGGTGCTCGGGGTCGAGCCGGGCTCCGTCACGCCCTTTGCGCTGATCAATGACCCGGGGCACCGCGTCCGCGTCGTGCTTGATCAAGCCATGCTGCGGCACGACAAGCTCAACTATCACCCGCTCCAGAACGACGCGACGACCACGATCGGCAGCGCCGATTTGCAGGCGTTCGTTGCGGCTCTCGGCCACGACGCCTATATAACGGACCTCGAAAACCTGTAGTCTGGGGCACTGTACGACGCACGAGCGACGGCCTGGTGCCGGCCAAAGGTGAAAAGAATGGAGCCAATTATTGGCGGTGACGGCGCCGCCACAGATGCCGATCTGATCAAGGATTCGGACACCGCAAACTTTGCGGCTGACGTTATCGAAGCGTCGCAAGATGTTCCGGTGATCGTCGACTTTTGGGCGCCGTGGTGCGGCCCGTGCAAACAACTGACGCCGGCCATCGAGAAGGTGGTGCGGGGTGCGCGCGGCGCGGTCAAACTCGTCAAAATCAATGTCGACGACAATCAGCAGCTTGCCGGCCAACTGCGCATTCAATCCATCCCGACGGTTTTCGCGTTCAAAAACGGTCAACCGGTCGACGGCTTTGTCGGCGCGCTGCCCGAAAGCCAGATCAAGACCTTCGTTCAAAAGCTCGGCGGCGACACGGGGCCGAGCGAGCTCGATCAAGCGTTGGACCAAGCGGACGAAGCCCTTGCCCAAGGCGATCACGCCACGGCGGGCAATATCTACTCGCAGGTTCTGCGCGCTGAACCGACCGAGGCGCGCGCGGCCGGCGGATTGGTGCGCGCGCTCTTGGCGTCCGGCGACATTGAGAGCGCCCGAAAGACCCTGGATTCGCTCGACGACGCGGTGTCCAACACCGAAGACGTCGCAGGCGCGCGCGCCGCGGTGGAACTCGCGGAGCAGACCAGCGGCGGCGACACGGCGGAGATCGACGCGTTGCGTCAAAAAGTCGCCGCCAATGAGAAAGACCATCAGGCGCGCCTCGATTTGGCGATCGCACTGTTTGGCGCCGAGCAGCGGGAGTCAGCTGTCGACGAACTGCTTGAGATCATCCGTCGCGACCGGCAATGGAATGAGGAGGCGGCGCGCAAACAGCTCCTGAAATTCTTCGAAGCGATGGGCCCGACCGATCCGCTGACCGTCGATAGTCGGCGGCGCTTGTCATCGATTCTGTTCAGCTAGACGTAGAAGGTCCATGCGCCCCGAATCGATCGCCGAGCTGCCATCCGTCATTCCCGTCTTCCCGCTGAGCGGCGCGCTGCTTTTGCCGTTCGGCAAGCTTCCGCTGAACATTTTTGAACCGCGCTATCTCGCCATGGTTCGCGATGCGCTGGCAAGCGACCGGATCATCGGCATGATTCAGCCAAGCGACAGCGAGGACGCGGGCGAAAACCCAGCGCTTTACGCCATTGGCTGCGCCGGTCGGCTCACCTCCTTTACCGAGACCGACGACAACCGGTTTCTGATCACCTTGACCGGGTTGTGCCGCTTTAGGATTACGGGCGAACTGCCCTTACACGATGGCTACCGGCGCGCGCAGGTCGATTGGGACGGATTCGCTGCCGATATGCTTCACGCCGATGCCAGCGTGCCGCGCGAGCGGTTGGTGCCGGCGCTGAAGGAATATTGCCAAAGCCGCAATATCGCGGCCGATTGGAAGGCGATTGAAGAGGCGCCGGGCCATCAATTGGTGACAACCTTGTCGATGCTGTGCCCATTCGCACCAAATGAAAAACAAGCCTTGCTTGAATCACCGAGTTTGGAAGCGCGGGCTGAGCTGATGATTTCGCTGATGGCGATGGCCGTGCTCGACCGGGACGCACCTGAAAATACTGTGAACTGAGCTGCGCACAGAGCGATCGTGATGAGCCAATCCGACGAACCAGACGATGCGCCGACCGGCGAGACCGAGGGTGGCGCGCGCGGGTCGACCGTCGATCCAAAACTGCTCGAGATCTTGGTTTGTCCGGTCAGCCACGGCCCTTTGCGATACGACCGTGAGAGGCAGGAATTGATTAGCGAGGCGGCCAGCTTGGCCTACCCGATACGTGACGGCATTCCGATCATGCTCGCCGACGAAGCGCGCCAGCTCGACGACACTGACGTCCCATGAATGAGCCCCAGGCGACGGCGCGGCCGGTTGAGATCCGTTTGATCAAAGCGGAGAAACGCCTAGAGGTCGATTTCGACGACGGCGCGCGCTTTTCTTACCCGGCTGAGCTGTTGCGCGTCGAAAGCCCGTCCGCCGAGGTACAGGGCCACGGCCCGAACCAAAAGACGATCGTGGCCGGACGGCGGCATGTGGGCATTATGGAGGTGGAAGCCGTCGGCCACTACGCGGTGCGCATCAAATTTGACGATTTGCACGACACCGGCCTCTATTCCTGGGACTATTTGCGGCATCTCGGCCAGAACCAAGACGCCATATGGCGCGACTATTTGTCCGCGTTAGAACAAAAAGGCCTTCGCAGAGATCCATAGCCTACGAATGAAAAGCACCCAAGTTTCGTATTTTCCTTAGCGCTACAATGGTTCGCCGCGAATTAATCGCGGCAAGTCGCCGATGAGCCCCATGGCATGGCGCATGAATACGCGCTTCATCGCCGGCATTCGATCGACCAAATTTAAGCCGACGCCCCGCGCGAGCTTGAGCGGCGTAATATCATTAGCAAACAAATAATTGAGCGCATCGGTGACGATGCTCATGCTCGCCACATCAAAGCGCCGCCACCGCGGATACCTCGCGAGTGTGGTTGGAGAACCGATATCAAGGCCCAGTCGGTGCGCGTCCACCAAGATCTCGGCCAGCGCCGCGACATCACGCAAGCCCAAATTGAGGCCTTGTCCGGCAATCGGATGTATTGCGTGCGCCGCATCGCCAATTAACACCAACCGCCGGTCGGTCGCGCGCACCGCCCAGGAAAGTTCAAGCGGGTAGCTCCAGCGCGGTCCGGCAAGCGAAAGCGCCCCAAGATAGTCGGTAAAGCGCCACGCTACCTCATCGAGAAACGCCGCATCATCCAAGGCCAGCATGGCCGGCGTCAGATCGGTCCGTTCCGTCCAAACAAGCGATGAGCGGTTGCCGGTCATCGGCAAAATCGCGAACGGCCCGGCGGTCAAAAACCGTTCTTGCGCGACGCCTTCGTGCGGCCGCTCGTGCGCGATCGTGCACACGATGGCGGTTTGTCGGTACGGTCGCCGGACAAGCCGAATGCCCGCCTCTTCGCGCACGGAGGAGCTACGTCCATCAGCGGCGATCAATACCCGCGCCGATACGTGCGCACCATCTTCGAGCACGGCATCCACGCCGTGGTTCGTGCGCGTCACCTGGTCGATGGACGCCGGTGCGCGATGATCAAGTCCGTCAAAATCACCCGCGCGCGCATGCAGCGCCGCCCGAATATTTCGGTTCTCAACGATGTGGCCAAACGGTTCATCACCGAGATCGGTGTGGTCGTAATGAAGAAACCACGGCGCGTCGCCGTCGGAGACACGAATGTCCAGAATTGGCTGGGCATCGGTCTCCATTGCTTGCCAAACGCCGATCGACTGAAACAGCCGGGCCGAGCCCGCGGCAATCGCCGAAACTCTGCCGTCGAAGCCGGCGTCAAGCGCATCCCGCGGGTCCTGCCGATCAACGACGCACACCGACAAACCCGCCGACGCCGTCGCGACGGCCAGCGTCAGACCCACCATGCCGCCACCAACGATCAACACATCGAAATTTTGAGTCTCGGACATGCCCCAGCATCCAAAGCGCGCGGTTGGTTGTCCAGGACATTGCGCATCGATAGTGTGCCGCTTCCGGAGGGTATCCCATGAATGAACAATGGCATGAGCGCACCGCTTGTGCGTTGGGCGATGCAATCGGCCGCGGCGAAATCGACCCCCGCGCGTTGACCGAGCATTTCCTCACGCGAATCGCGGAGCACGACGCGGATCATCTGATCTATTTGCGCACCACGCCGGACCGGGCACGCGCCGAGGCGGAGGCGGCGGCGCAGCGCGCGGCAAACGGTTTGCGCGCCAGTCGCCTCGATGGCGTGCCGATTTCCTGGAAGGATCTCTACGACACAGCGGGCATCCCCACCGAAGGTGGCACGCCGCTGTTGGCGGGCCGCACGCCGGACCACGATGCGGTCGTTCTGCAGCGTGCGACGGAGGCGGGCACGATCTGCCTCGGCAAAACCAACACGGTTCAATTCGCTCTTGGCGGCATCGGTTACAACGGGGCAACCGGTACCCCGCCCAGCGCGGCTATGACCGATGTCCCGCGCGCACCCGGCGGATCGTCGAGCGGTGCCGCGACCTCAACGGCGCGCGGATTTGCGGCCGCCGGCATCGGCTCGGATACCGGTGGTTCGGTCCGAATCCCAGCGGCATGGAACAGGCTGGTCGGACTCAAAACATCCATTGGTGTGTTGCCCACGGAAGGCGTGCTGCCATTGTCAGTCAGCCTGGATACTGTCGGCCCGCTTTGCCATTCCGTCGCGGACGCGGCCGCGCTGTTCACGATCATGGCCGCGCGCCCGGATATCGACCTCGCGGGCGCTTCGCTTGAGGGCGCCGTCTTCCTAGTCTGCGAAAGCGTGGTATGGGACCAAGCTGACGCCGCGGTCGAGACCGCCGTGCGCGCTGCCATCGCACGCTTAGAAAACGCCGGCGCGCGCGTCGAATGGGCAAAGGTCCCCGAATTCGATGAAATTGACGCAGTGCTCAATCGCCACGGCGGCGTCGTGACCGCCGAGGGCTATATCGCTTGGCAGCGCTTGATCGACGAGCATGGCGACCAGATCGATCGCGGCGTGTACGACCGGTTTATTCAAGGCCGCGATAT
>JANQOH010000218.1 GCA_028289725.1 Alphaproteobacteria bacterium | reverse complement strand
ATGGCGCAACAGACGGTGGCCATCGCCGTCGCGCGGATTGAATTCGCCATCATGATACCTCTCACTCGTAATCGCACCGCCAGAGATGGTGATGACAGTATTGCTATACGAGGTTTCGGCAACATTATTTTCGGTTGGCCCGTGCGGCGCTCATACGGCGGTTACACCATGGCGAAGCCGCCGTTCACGCTGAGCACCTGTCCGGTGACGTGACGCCCGCGGTCCGACGCCAGATAGAGAACCGCGTTGCTGACGTCCTCCATCTCGCCGATACGGCGCAACGGATAGACGCGCTTGACCTTCTCCTCACGGGCGGCGACACGCTCCTCGCCCATGCTCTCGCGCATCTTGTCGAGAATGGCATTGCGCATCGGGGAATTGGTTGCGCCAGGGGAGACGACGTTGATGTTCACGTTGTTCTTGCCGACCTCTTTGGCGACGGATTTAGAGAAGGAGATCACACCACCCTTGGCCGCCGCATAGACGGCCTCTCGTTCCTGTCCGATCCGTGCCGCGTCCGTCGCGATGTTGACGATCTTGCCGTAGGACCGCTCGATCATGCCCGGCAACACCGCCCGCACGCAGTTGATCGTGCCGTAGAGGGTTACTTTGATCTCCTGGTCGCATTGTTCGATCGATTTCTCGAGAAACAACGCATGCTTGGTCATGACCGCCGCGTTGTTCACCAGCACATCCACGCGGCCCCATTGCTGTTCGACGGCCGCGATCATGGCGGCGACGGCGTCCGGGTCGGTAATGTCGCAGGGTACCGCCATTCCGGAGCCGCCGGCTTCGTCGATCATGCCGAGCGTCGCTTCGATCCCGTCCGCCGCGATGTCGTTGACGGCGACGCTGGCACCCTCGCGGGCGAAGGCGACGGCCATGTTCTGCCCGATTCCGCTCCCGCTGCCGGTGATAAGGGCGACTTTTCCTTTGTAGTCGAGATCCATTCTTGAGTTTCCTCTTAGCGTTTGCGGCTTTCTACACCCTGGCCCACTTGCCATGGGCGTTGGGCGCTCCCTTTCCGGATTTATCGTATCGTAGCATGAGTTCGGGGACCGGATCGACGCGGACCGGTCGCCGGCGGCCGCATGTATTGTGGGGGAGATGCAGAAATGGGTGAACGGATTTACCGCGTTCCGGTGGCCAGGGGATGAATCGCATGCCAAGCGGATTTGGAAACTAGATGGCCGATATCGGCAACTTCGCTTTGGCGGACGTCAGCTTGGCGACGTTGATGCTGGTTGCCCTTGTTGCGTATGTCAGTTCCGTGCTCGGCGGTCTGGCGGGAACCGGCGTGAGCTTGCTGATGTTGCCGATGCTGGTTCCCTTGGTCGGCATCAAGGGCGTGATTCCCGTGATCGCGGTTGCGATGCTGCTTGGCAGCACCTCGCGGCTTTGGGTTTTCCGTCACTCGGTCCAATGGCCGATCGTCGGACGCATATTGATCGGGGGATCGGTCGGCGTGGTGCTGGGTGCGTCGATTTACGATTGGCTGCCGGCCGATATCCTGACTTTGCTGGTGGGTGCCTTCCTGGTCTTGTCGGTTCCGGCCCGGCGTCTGTACGGGCGCCGCGAGCGTGTCATCCGGCCGTCGCCGGCGGGCACGACGGTATTCGGATTTGGGTACGGTATCGCCTCGGGAACGATATCGGGCGGCGGGCCGATCCTGGTGGCGTTGTTGTTGGGGATGGGATTACGCGGCGCGGCGGTGATCGGCACCAAGGCCGGCACCAGCATCGTCATGCACACGCTCAAGACGATCGCCTTCGGCGTTTATGGGTTGATCACATTGGAATTGGCGTTGGCCGCGATATTGATCGGCGTTTGCACGTTGCCCGGTGCTTACACCGCGAAATGGATGGTCGACCGCATGAAGGTCAAGTTGCACACGCTGATCGTCGATATTGCGGTGATGGTCGGAGGATTGTCGTTGCTGTGGCAGTTGGTGTGAGCGGCCGTTACCCGGCTTCGTCCATGATCTGGTCGATCTGCGATTGTGCGCTTCGGTCTTCGTTGCCGTGGATGATCGCGCCGGCGCGGTCTACGAGGTCACCAAGCATCGTGGAAACCTCCGTACACAGGAGGCGCACATCGTCCGAACGCTCCTGTTCGATCAGTTTGCCAAGGGCATCGATGGTCGTTGCGATGCATTGGTTCGCCGAATCGATCGTCTGCTCGAAGCGAAGGCGAAAACGTTCGGGCGCCCATTCGTATGCTTCGATCGCCAGTTCCTTGTCGGCGAAACTGCTATCGCGGAAATGCTCCGCATAGGTCTTGGGTTGCCATTCGGCGAGTTCGTCCAAGAGTTCCGGCACATCCGCGACCATTTCGAGCAGCATGATCGGCTCGTTGATGTGATTCAGGTAGTCGGTTGCAAGCAAGGTCTGCTCGCAGATGTTCGTGCCCTTCACGCGCTGTTGGAATTCTTCGAAGGACGGAGCGGTTTCGGACATGAGGACTGAATCGTGGTTGAGCGCGGCTTTGGCCATGATGACGAGTGCGATTCATTGCATGTTTTTGATTAACTACGCGTTAAGCGGGTGAGCATGGAGGCGCGTCGGGGGTGGGTTTGGTGTTCTGTTAACTGTTTTTCGCTATCAGGTAGAACTTTGAGAAAGCCACCACAGGCTGACGCTGTACCCATATCACCGCCTTTTGAATGGGATGGCTCGGGTGGTCATTCGGTCACACCGGGAATTTCGGATTTCTCCTTTGTGGCCTAGATGACTATAAATAGGGGGATGCACCGATTTCGAGCGGTCGATCGGTGTGGCAAAAATGCTCGGTCGACCGTGAGCGCAGCCTACGTTCCGTAGCGCTGCCTGTCTGTGAGATGAGAATGGTATCATTGAGGGCCCAACGGAGGCCAAGCCTTGCCTGACGCGAACGATGCACCGGTGCCGGCACAGACACAAAAGGAAAGTGGGAAGCTTCCTTTCACGACGCGGCGCTTTTTGCGCGGGTTGTCGCATGATGTCGGTAAACGCCGGCATTTGAAGCTGCAACATGTAGCGGCCGCGGTCGTGATCGTCGCCG
>JANQOH010000211.1 GCA_028289725.1 Alphaproteobacteria bacterium | reverse complement strand
GATCGAATACAGCATGGTCGCACTCGCGGGCACCGCCTCATAGGATTGGTCGGTGTGCCAGAACGCGGCGCCGTTGCGGATTTCGTCATCGCCCGCGTGCGGGGCGATATTGCCGATCTCCAACATTTCCGGATAGCCGGACATCCGAACATGGTCCAGCACGTGCGGGATCGGTTGGCCCCACAGGCGGCCGAAGGCAAGGAATTGGTCCTTGGTCAGGCGCTGGTCCTTGATCACCGCCAGCCGATTGTCATAGAGCGCGCCCGAAATCTCCCGGAACGTCGCTTCATCGACATCACCGGAGAGGTCGACGTCGTGGATCGCACAGCCGAAAGAGCCGCCGAGAGGGTCTACGCGCATATCGCTCACCGCAGGTTGGCGATTTAACCGATTGTCATTGTACCGCTGAGGGGTTGTCCGCTCCATCCAATCCGCTCGCGGTTCTGCCATGCGGCCCGCGCAGTTGAACGCGGTGTGGTCCACGGCGCACTGGATTTCGGACATTTGGGTCTGGCCATGATACGAACCAAGCTTCGCGATTGGCCGAACCATCCAGGCGGGGAATGGGCAAACAAGGCGACTTTTGGGTTTTCGGCTACGGTTCGTTGATGTGGCAGCCGGGGTTTGCCCATTTGGGTGTCGAACAAGCGCTGCTGCGCGGTTATCACCGGGCATTCTGCGTCTATTCCCACCATTATCGTGGCACACACTCGCGACCGGGGCTGGTTTTGGGTCTCGATCGCGGCGGCGCGTGCCGTGGCCTGGCCTTTCGCGTCGCGGCGGACGAAGCGGAAGAGGTCATGACCTATCTCGATGAACGCGAATTGATCGGCTATGCCTATCTGGCGAAAACAGTGCCGATCGAGATCGGTGATCAAAAAGTCGACGCCTATACCTATGTGGCGGACCCGGCGCATCGCCATTACGCCGGCAAACTTGGATTGGCTAAATCCGCCGAATTGATTATGAATGCGGAGGGCCTTAACGGCCTCAATCGCGACTACTTGATCAACACGCTGCGCAAGCTCGAATCCATGGGCTTCGCCGACAAATCCTTGCACGCATTGCTGGTCCGCATCGAGCGCATGACCGGGATCATCGACCAGGGCAGCGGAATTTAGTCTAGTAGGGCGCACAGCATGGCGTTCTGGGCGACTGGAGGCTGGCGGAAACCGCCGCGCCTTGGTAAACCCTGGGCGGATTCGACAAGTTTCACGGGCAACGAAGAGACATCATGACAGCAATACAGTTCGAGACGCCGACATCGGTGGACGACGCTGTTGCCGCGCTTGCAAAAGCCAACGGCAATGGGCGCGTCTTGGCCGGCGGCACCGACCTCCTGGTTCAGATGCGCGCCGGCATGGTGCGGCCGGGATT
The DNA here is from genome assembly GCA_028289725.1 of Alphaproteobacteria bacterium. Classification (GTDB taxonomy): domain Bacteria; phylum Pseudomonadota; class Alphaproteobacteria; order UBA7887; family UBA7887; genus JAKZSU01. Next base: position 2,204 of record JANQOH010000211.1, on the reverse strand, counting down.
GGTCGTCGACGTTAAGGGCATCTCCGAGATGGTCAGCATCGAAAAGACGGGCGACGGCTTTGTTGTCGGCGCATCTGTCAGCGGGGCGGAACTCGGCGAACATGACGAACTGAAGGCCGCGTGGCCGGGCGTCGTCGAGGCGATGGAGCTGGTCGGATCGACCCAGATCCAAGGTCGCGCTTCGCTTGGCGGCAATCTGTGTAATGGATCTCCCGCCGCGGACAGCGTGCCGGCGATGATTGCCGCCGGTGGTGTGTGCTTGATCGCCGGACCAAACGGTCGTCGCGAAGCACCTGTTGAAGACATTGTGACCGGTCCGGGCAAGACCTCACTGGCAAACGGCGAGATTGTCGTGGCCTTCCGGTTCCCGAACCGGCCGGCCCATTCCGGTGACGCCTATTTGCGGTTCATTCCGCGGACCGAGATGGACATCGCGGTGGTTGGCGCAGGCGTAAGCTTGACACTCGATGACGGCGGCACCTGCACCGACGCCCGTGTTAGTTTGGGCGCTGTCGCACCGACCCCGTTGTTGGTCGCGGACGGCGCCAAGGCGCTCATCGGCAGCAAAATTGACGACGGCGCGCTCGAAAAGTTGGCCGCCGCCGCCAGCGCCGCTTGCAATCCGATCGATGACAAGCGCGGCACCATTGAATATCGAACCCAGGTCGCGGGCGTATTGGCGCGCCGTGCGGCCCAGATCGCGGCTGACCGCGCGAGGAGCAACTAATGGCCCGGCATCACGTATCAACGACCGTCAATGGGGAACCGGTCGATTTCCTCTGCGAAACCCAGCAGACCTTGCTCGACGTATTACGCGACGAGTTGCGCCTGACCGGTTCAAAGGAAGGCTGTTCATCGGGCGATTGCGGCGCCTGCAGCGTTACCATCGACGGCCGATTGGTTTGCTCGTGCCTGGTGCTCGGCGTCGAAGCCGAAGGGCATGAGATTGAGACCATCGAAGGCATGGCCGAGGGAGAGGCGCTGCATCCGCTGCAGCAGAAATTTCTGGAAGAAGCAGCACTCCAATGCGGGTTCTGCACGCCGGGTTTCTTGGTGGCGGGCAAAGCGTTGCTCGATCGCAACCTTAATCCGACTGAAACCGAAGTGCGGTACTGGTTGGCGGGTAATCTGTGCCGGTGCACCGGCTATGACAAGATCGTTCGCGCGGTAATGGATACCGCGGCAGAGATGAGAGGAGCTTAGCGATGGGTGTCCAGAAGCAAGAATATAAATGGGTCGGCAAACGCACGATCCGCCCCGACGGTGTTGAGAAGGTCACCGGCCGCGCAAAGTTCGGCGCCGATCTCACGCTTCCCGGTATGCTCTTTGGCCGCGTCCTGCGCAGCCCGCACGCCCATGCGAATATCGTCTCGATCAATACTGAGAAAGCCGCCGCCCTCCCGGGCGTGAAGGCCGTGATCGCGCGCGATGATTTTCCGACGCCGCCCAAATCGGCCTTCATGCCGGCCGGCGAAGCGGTGATGAATTACGCCGACATGTGCCGCAACGTGATGGCGCGCGAAAAGGCATTGTATGAGGGCCACGCCGTCGCGGCCGTCGCCGCAACCAGCGAGTCGATCGCGCGTGAGGCGCTCGATCTAATCGAGGTCGAGTACGAGGTATTGCCGCACGTTATCGACGTGGTCGAGGCGATGGCCGACGACGCGCCGGTGCTGCATGACCATATGTTCACAGATGGCGTTGACCCGAAACCCAAGAAGCCTTCGAACATCGCCAAGCGGATGGAGTTCAAGCTCGGGGATATAGAAGACGGGTTCAAAAAGGCTGACGTGGTGATCGAGCGCGAATTCACCACCAAGCCGGTGCATCAGGCTTATATCGAGCCGCACGCGGTGGTCGCCGATGCGTCCGCTGACGGTCAGGCGCAAATTTGGTCGTCGAGCCAAGGCCAGTTCATGGTTCGCGGTTACACCGCCAAAGTGCTCGACATGGAGGTGTCGCAAATCCGCGTGACGCCGGCGGAAATCGGCGGCGGGTTCGGTGGCAAGACAGTCGTGTATCTCGCGCCGCTCGCAGTGCGCCTGTCTCAGAAAGCTGGCAAGCCGGTGCGCATGGTGATGAGCCGCGAAGAGGTCTTTAAGGCCTCGGGTCCAACGTCCGGGGCGGCGACGCGGATCAAAGTTGGCGCGACCAAAGACGGCAAGATCGTCGCGTGCGACGCCACGCTCAAACTGCAAGCCGGC
>JANQOH010000203.1 GCA_028289725.1 Alphaproteobacteria bacterium | reverse complement strand
ATCCCCTCATGTAGAGCAGCGCTGGGACGCGTCTCCTATGGCCCGGATCGCGCCAGCGGTGCCGCGCTCGTCGGCCCGACGGAATCAGTCTACGCACTGTCAGTCGGCGAGCTCTACGGCGAACAACCGAGCGAGCGCGGCTCTACCGCCGACCTCCTGGCAGAGCGGTACCGCAGGCACGGCAGACGCGATTTCGCCGGAGGCTGCAATGGGTCATTCGCTGCCGTGCTGGCCGATTCGAACGATGGTTCGGTGACACTCATTACCGACCACACGGCTTCTCAAGCGCTGTTCACGACCGAGTACGCGGGCAGGCTCTATTTCGCATCGGAAGTGAAGGCTCTGCTTGCCGTTCGCGACCTGCCCGTTCAGCCGGATGGATCTACCCTTCTGTCGTACCTGACCAGTGGGTTCTTCGTGGCCAGGCGAACGATGGCGGACAACATCCGCCAGATGGACTACGCAAGCCTGTGCTATGTGCGAGACGGCGCCGTCAAGTGGACGCAATATTGGCGGTACTCGGTCGAACCCACCGGTGGCCGGAGTCATCGAGCGCTTCTGGAGGAAGCGGCTGGACTTCTGCAACAAGCCGTCCAGCGACGGATCCGCACTGGAAGCTGCGCGGTGCTGCTGAGCGGGGGCGTCGACTCTCGTGGAATCCTCTGCTGCATGGATGATCCAACGGCCCTTCGAGCGGTGACGTACTCGGCTCGGGCCTCGGAAGATAGGCATCGCCTCGGCGACTATTCCGTAGCAAAGCAGATCGCCCGAACTGTCGGAATGGACTTCTCTGAGATATTCGTCGACAGCCGAGATTTCATTTCTGCGCTGCGAGCGTCGGTCTACGACTCAGACGGAGCTGCGGGATTTATCTTCGAGAACGTGTGGAGCGAGATGCTCGAAACCACGGGTGCAGACTATGTACTCAATGGCGACGAGTGCATGGGATGGACAAACGGCCCGGTGTCGCATCGGCAGGTGCTGCCGGCCATCGGCTTGCTATCGCCCTCCTTGCTTGCCAGTGGGCTCCAGTTGCTGCGCCCCGAGGTGCGAAGCTCGTTGGCAGAGGAAGTCGAGCTGCAGCTGAACGACATCGTGGGTTTGTGCAGTGCCAAGTCAGCCTGCGATCAGGTGGATGAACTTTACCTCGAACAGCGCCTGTTCCACTTCCTCAATCCGAAGCGCCGTGTCATCGGCCGCAGCGGCCTGGGCGTCCGAAGTCCGTGGCTCGATCTCGACGTACTCGAATTCGTTAGCAAATTGCCGCACCTTTGTCGGGTCCGAAAGCAACTGTTTCGACAGACGCTGAACCGATTGCGACCTGATCTGTTCCGGATACCACGGTCGCGTGATGCAGAGACAGCGGACTATCGCCCACACCTAATCGACCTCGAAAAGGCGGATCAAGGCGTGACCCGATTCGTCTTCGACGACAATCCGCTCTCGAAAGAGTATTTCGACTTCGAAGCCGTTCGAAAACTGATCGAGACTGTGTGCCGACCTGGACCGGCGGGACATACGCGGACTCTGCGCAACATCCTGACATGGATTCCGACGGGTGCTCGCGTGCGACTGAGGGCGGTGCAAAAATACTTGTTGGATCCGGCACCCGTACTGCCGAATGTGCAGCTGCTGTTGCGTGTCATGACGATGGCGGAGGCCCTTCGTCAGCTGAACGGTAGGTTCAGCAACAGGAAGACGGTAGCGGGAGCAGGGACCGAACATTAACCCCCATTAAAGGGGCCGGGCGAAATTGGCTGACTATGCTGTGAGTACGCATTACATCTTGATATTCTGGTTGGGAGAATGACCCCCGCCCAAATTGCCGAATTCGAGCGTCTCGTGGTCGAGTGATCGCCGCTCAGCAGCAGTTCCCAGTCGTCATGAGACTGCGCCAGTACCGACTCAATGGTCTCGGCAAGATACTCCTCAGTATTGTGTACGGGGGTGATGATGGAAACTTTCATGCCTTTCCCGGCGAATTTAACTGGCGTGCGGGTACACCAGCGACGATCGATTCCGCGGGCGTGTCTTGCGTGACGACCGCCCCCGCCGCGCAACAGGTAGCAGCACCGAGACTGACACCCCTAGTGATAGTTACACCCGCGCCAGTCCACGAACCCTTTCCAACATTAACGCCGGAACACTCAGCGGGACCAAATCGATAGCTTTGATTCATGCGGGTGTGATCACTCGTGGAAATGACGGTGTAAGGCCCAAGCATCACTTCGTCATCCAGAAACAATCCACCCTGGGCGTTGATCCAACAACCGTGCGCGATGTAGACGTCGTCTCCAACTTTTATTCGGCTCGAGAAGTTGATCGTGACATTCGAGGCGATCTGGAAATTCCTACCGCATTGCGCAAAAGCCACTGACACGAGCAGGCCACGAAACCGCAGTACCGGTTTCCAGTCTGGGAGGATCCAGGTGATCCGCATGACAATAAAAAACCACAGGTACTTGAGATGCCGAGTGAAATCCATTTTTTCTCGCCAACTCAATCTGCAAGCAGCAGTTCGGTCACTGAATCCACAAACCGGTTCACAGTGAGCTTCTGTACCGAATCATACCCGTTCTTGATGAGCTGCATCCGCAACTCCTGATAACTAGTAACTCGTGTTATCGTTGCGGCTAGGGACTCCGGGTCTTTGGCGGGGACGAGGAGGCCGTCATGGCCATCTGTGATACTCGAGGGGATTCCTCCGACATTGGTGGAAACGCAGGGGACACCGTTGGCGCGGGCCTCGACCAACACCCTCGGGGTACCCTCGGAAAGTGTGGGCAAGACGAAAATATCCGAATCGCGCAGTAGTTTTAGGGAGTCGGTATAGCTGAGATGACCAAGCCACGATACTTTGTCCTGCAGGCTGCGCTGCTGCACCAGCGCATCGAGTTTCTCCTGGTATTGCGGATAGCGACCACGGTCACCAGCCACCACCAGCTTGAAAGGCACAGCCTTATCCAACAGTGACAGCGCTTCAATTAGATACTCCACTCCCTTCTCCGGCCGCACATAGCATGTACAGGCGAGCTGAATAACGGGATTCTGGCAGGTATCCTGGCGGTAGAAAAAATCCGACTCAGAAAGAGTCGTTGATACGATGCTGTATGTTTTTGGGGTCTGGTAGCGGGCAGCCAGTTCCGAACCGTTGCAGATCAAGGTGCCGTTGGCGGCCTTGCGGCCTTGTAACAGCGACTTCTCCCACATCTGGATGTATGCACGTGACAACTTGTCGTAAAGGTGTGAATGCCGCTTATGCGTCTGAAGAAGCGCCGACGGGTTGCCCACTATCCAATGACAGACTGGCTTTCGGTAGTCGCGACAATATCGATACAGTGACTTGGTCGCAACGACCGGATTGCCCCGGATAAATACATGATCGCTTTGAGTAATAGCGGCCTTATAGCTGCGGCGGATAGCGCCGAGATGGCGAAGGCTGTGCAATGTCGAATGCCAACCGGGCTGCGGCAGTAGAACCACGTTGTCATCCAGTACGCAGTCGAAGGATTCGTCTGCGGAGTCATTTAACGGCGCGCACAAATGTATGACTCTATAGCGTTTGGCAAACGCATTGACGATCTTCCCAAATGAGAAATTGGCTTTGAGCCCACCGCTACCAGAAAAAACTCTGCCGCCGATCAGCGCCAGGGACAAATGAGACGTATCGCACATGGGGCGAGCCCTTATTGAATCGCGTGTTCAGCAACAAATGTTTGCTGCGCGAGCCGCAGCGGTTATGGCGGCGCAGCGTGGTATCCGCACCGGCCTTTCTCGGCCGCGTGCTGCTCCAGCGGTTTTCGCGCGCATCGGACGCGGCTCTGCCACACAAGGCATCATGACCGCGGCTGGTTGGCGCGCGAAGCCATGACGAAACATAGCACCATCCTCATCACCGGTGGCGCTGGGTATATCGGCAGCCATGCGGTGCTCGCGTTTATTGATGCGGGGCACGGCGTTGTTGTGCTCGACAACTTGTCGACTGGGGTGCGCAGGGCGGTCCCAGCGTCGGTGCCGTTCGTCCGCGGCGATGTCGGGGACGGTGCGGTGGTGGCCGACATGATCAAACGCTACGGCGTCGGCGCGGTGGTGCATTTCGCGGGCAGCGTGGTGGTGCCGGATTCGGTCGCGAATCCGCTCGAATACTACCGCAACAACACCGCGTCCAGCCGCACGCTGATCCAGGCATGCGTCGACGCCGGCGTGTCGCGGTTCCTGTTTTCGTCGAGCGCCGCGGTTTATGGCGCGCCGACGCGGGTCCCGGTTGCTGAGGACGCGCCGACCGTGCCGATCAATCCCTATGGCGCGTCGAAACTGATGACCGAGTGGATGCTGCGCGACGCGGCGGCGGCGCACGCGCTGTCTTATGCGGCCTTGCGTTATTTCAATGTCGCCGGGGCTGATCCAGCCGGCCGCGCCGGGCAGTCGACGCCGCGGGCGACACATTTGATCAAGGTCGCGTGCGAGGCGGCGGTCGGCAAGCGTCCGCATATAGATGTGTATGGCGATGATTACGACACGCCCGACGGCACGTGCATCCGCGATTATATCCACGTCTCCGATTTGGCCGCGGCGCATGTCGCGGCGCTCGCGGCACTGACCGAAAATCGGACAAACCTGGTGCTCAATTGCGGCTACGGCCGTGGCGCGTCGGTGCGCGAGGTGTTGGCCGCGGTGCAGAAGGCGGCGGACAGGCCGCTCGACATCCGTGCCGCGCCGCGCCGGCCGGGCGATCCGCCGGCACTGGTGGCGGATGTCGCCGCGATCCGCCGGACCTTGTCTTGGAGCCCGGCGCACGATGATTTGGCGACTATCGTTCGGTCGGCCTTATCTTGGGAACGGCGCCTGGCCGCCGGCACCGACGTGGCGTAACGCGCCGCGTAACAAGGCGCTGCGACGTGACGCGCGGTGCGCGTGCGCCTCATTCCAATGTACAACCCGGCCTAAAAAAATTACGAAAATTGAGCGGCTTGTGCCGCTTTATTTGCTTTCCTATGCAACTTTTCGCTAGGTGCACGGTTGGATAAGGGTAATCCCTGATCCGGCTGCACGGCCGACAAAACAAACCGGGATTGCTGGGGCGGGGCGCCGGCACGGTTCGGCGCCGCTATGGAGGATTTGAACCCAAAAAATGCGGTGGAATAGTCAATGAGCTTCAATCGAATTGATCGGTCCTACGGACGTTCTTTCGGCCAGTCGGCAAAGTCAGGTTCCAGGATTTCAGCAACAGCGCGACGCCATCCTCATGGGCGGGCGCTTCACGCTTTGTTGGCGCTGCTGGCGGCGTTGGTGATGTGTGGCATTTGGCTTGCGGCGACACCGGCCAAGGCCGCGTTCGTCACTTTGCACGAAGCGGCAATGGATGACATTTTCAGCCAGCCGTCCTTTGGCGGCGACACGGTCGACATTCGCTACAATCCGACAATCGTGCACGTGGCCCCATCTCTGCTCGACATCGACAGCAACGCCAACATCAATCAACTCTTCAATCTGAATCTCACACCGTCGAACGTGGTCAGCATGTTCTTCGTCGACTCCATCTCCTACTGCTCTGGTCCCGGCTCCAACATTATCGGCTGCGCGCAAGTCGGGACCTCGTTTTTTCTCGCCAACGACATGGTGGTGGAGTCGCAGTATGCCTCGCGCACCGATTTTGGTCCGGAGTTGCTGGCGCACGAACTCGCCCACAATTTGGGCCTTGGTCACGTCGGCTTCGCCAATTTGATGCAGAACGTCATCAACGGTAATACCTCGCTCACGCCGGGCCAGGTCGACGACATCCTGATGAGCGGACTGATACAGTTTGATGGCGCGCAGCGCTTTGTTGAAATTACACCGATCTTGATTGCACAGGCGCCAATTCCGGCCGCAGGCTTGCTGTTCGTATCCGGTCTGTTCGGCCTGTTTTGGGTCCGGCGGCGGCAACGCGCCGCGGCCACCGCATAGCACTGACCGCGGGACAACTTGTGCGGGGCGGACGGACCGCCTAGATAAGGTACGCCGTTTCGCCCCGCTCACTCCAATGGATCCGGGAGGTCGACTCGTGAATGTGCTCTCCTTTCCGATCCCGCGCGCCGTCGCCGGCTTGGCTGCCGCGGCACTGTTGGTGATGGCGGGTTCGTTGAACGCCGGCGATATTCCTGCTGACTGGGAGCGCGTCGCGGCGGATACAGTGTTCAGTCTGTCCGCGCCGGCCGGCACCACCTACACGCCGGGCCAAGGCATCGACTCGATGATCGGCAGTTTCGACGCTGCGTCCTTTCAGCTCAATTTCGACTACGGCGCGTATTCGGATCCGCTCACGCATTTGCATGACAACGACGGCTATCAGACACGCGAAGTCGAAGTGGATGGCCGGACCGCAATCATCGTTTCCGCCTATGCGCCCGCTTATTCGGACCAGCAGCCCTACGTCATCGGTATTCACTTCCCGAACCTCGGCCAAAGCGTCGTCGGCACACAGCGGCTCACCGTTTACACCATGCTCGAAACGCCGGACGATTTCGCGATGATCGAGCAAATCTACGGTACGATTCAATTCTACTAACATACGTACTGTGCGTTGTACCGATAAGTCAGTCGGCGACGTGACTCACGGATATGAGGTGGTTAGGCCAGCAATTGATGGCCAAGCCATTGGCGCGGCGCACCCGTAGAAAAATCTTCCCCTTTTGCCAGATTGACAGTCGGCCGTCCCGATCGCACGCTTGCCACGAGTCTGCGCAGTATTGGCGCATTCTTGTTGTACGATTTGTGATGAACGAGCGGGGATAACGTCGGGTGATTTCACCATTATTTCAATTGGATAGAGAGATTGGCCGAGGTCGAGACGCACCGAGCCGCTGGATCAGGGCCGGTGATGCTCCGCATGGCCGATTCGCTTTGTTGAATATGGTTGTCTTGGCGCTGTCGATTTGCGTGATGGTCGGTGGACCCGCGCGGGCGGCGACGGTTACGACGCAAGAAGCGGCTCTGGATTCGATATTCATGCAGGCGTCGTTCGGATCAACACCGATCGATATCCAATTCAATCCAACGATCGTTCATAACGATCCGACTTTGCTGAATATTACGACGGACGAACAACTGACTTCCCTCTTCGGCCTGAATTTGGTCGCCGACCCCAACGTCATCAATATGTTCTTTGTCGACACGCTCGATTATTGCAACGAATTCAACATAGCTATCGTTGGCTGCGCCCAAATCAATGCGCGCGACCAGGTGGTGGAATCGTCTTTTGCCGCCAATGCGACGAGCGGCCCCGAGTTGCTCGCGCACGAGCTTGTCCACAATTTGGGCGTCGGCCCACACTTCACAGGCGGACCGAACTTGATGAACAGTTCGCTCAACGGCAACACCGACCTCACCACCGATCAAGTAGCGACGATTCTGATGAGCGATTTCGTCCAGACGGCCGCCGACGGCAGCCGGTTCGTGTCGATTACGCCGATCTTGATTGCGGCAGTGCCGATTCCGGCAGCGGGACTACTTTTCTTCTCCGGCCTGATGACGCTGCTTTGGGTCCGTCGGCGCAAGGGCGCGCAAACCGCCTAGTCCCACCATGCAATGGTGACGGTCGAGCGCGGTGCGCGCTAGGACCGGCCGAACAAGTCTCTGATCTCAGCGGGCGAGGCCATGTCGCGGATGAAGGTGAAGCCGCCGTTCTCGCGCATTTCGCGCGCGGCCTTGAGCACCGCACCGACGGCGACGCGTGACAAGGCGCCGCCGACGCTGATCCGTTTGACGCCCGCGTCGGCGAGTTGATCGGCGGTCAGCGACGGATCCGCGAGGCCCATCACCACATTCACCGGTTTTGTGACTTCCGCGGTGACCGCGCGGATGGTGTCGAGGTCTTTCAGGCCCGGCGCGTAGAGCACGTCGGCGCCGGCGGCTTCGAACGCTTGCAGGCGGCGGATGGTGTCGTCCAGATCGTCGCGGCCGTGCAGCAAAATTTCGGACCGCGCGGTGAGCATGAACGGGAAGGGCAGGGCCCGCGCCACTTCCACGGCCGCGTGCACCCGTTCAACCGCGTGATCGAAATCGTAGATCGGCGCGGCGCGGTCGCCCGTGAAATCCTCGATCGAGCCGCCGACCATGCCGGCATCGGCCGCGCGCCGGATCATTTGCGCAGCGGCGTGCGGCTCATCGGCATAGCCATTTTCTAAATCGGCGCTGACCGGCAGGTCGGTGGCGGTATCGATCACCCGGCAGTTTTCGAGAATGTCGTCGGCGGTGACGGCGCCCGTGCCGTCGCGGCGGCCGAGCGCATTGGCGACCCCGAAACTGGTCGTGGCCAGCGCTTCGAAACCGAGCGCGTCCAGCATGCGCGCGGTTCCGGCATCCCAAGGATTGGGCATGATGAAGATGCCGGGCTTTTCATGCAGCGCCTGAAATGCGGCGGCTTTCTCGGCTTGTGTCGCCATAGCGGCGGCTCTCCTTGAATTAGGCGCGCGGATCGATCGCGCGCGATCACTTAATCACGGTCACTTCGGGCACGCGGTCTTTGAGGATGCGGCGGATGAGTGCCGCGAGCGCCTTGAATTCCTCTTGCCGCGCGGCGTGGCGGCGCCAGACCATGCCGATCATCCTTGCCGGCGGACCCGGATGCACCGGCCGCGCCGTGACTTGCTGGTCTTGCGAAACTTCGGAGCGCACGTAGAGCGCGGGCAGGAACGAGAGCCCCATGCCCATGCCGACCATTTGGCGCAACGTGTCGAGACTGGTGCCTTCATAGTCGAGCGACAGCTTGGCGTCATATTGGTCGCACAACACGCGCACCTGGTCGTGCAGCCGGTGCCCGCGCTCCAAGGTCAGGATCGTTTCGCCCTTCAGGTCGGTCTTCTTGACGCTCTTCTTTTTGGCGAGCGCGTGGTCATGCGGTGCGACGACCCACAAAGGTTCGCGAAACAGCCGCGCGGTCCGAAAGTCCGCGCCCTTGATAGGCAGGGGAAACAAAAGGACGTCGAACGTGCCATCATCCAAGCCGCCGAGCAGCACGTTGGGCATGCCTTCGCGCACATAGAGCTTCAGCGCCACATGTTGTTCGTGCAAGTCCGGCAGAATATGCGGCAACAGATACGGCCCAAGCGACTGTAGGACCCCGAGCCGTATGGTGCCGCCGAACAGGCTTTGGCCGTGTTTCGCCAAATCGACAATGTCTTGCACTTCACGCAAAACGGTTTTGCAACGCGCCGCGATCTCCGCGCCGATTGGCGTCAAGATGACCCGCGCCCGGCTGCGTTCCACGAGTTGCACGCCGAGCCGTTCCTCGAGTTCCTTGAGCTGACCGCTGAGCGTCGGCTGCGTGACGTGGGTGAGTTCCGCGGCGCGCCGGAAATGAAGCGTTTCCGCGACCGCGGCGAGATACCGAAACTGCTGCAACGTTGGCATAGGGCCCCCTTTTTGTTGCGGCAACGCACAGGCGGGAACTGGTACCGCACCTTATTGATAATTCCTATCAAAACTTCGACGGTGAAAGGCTTTTTTCCGATGTAAAAATGCCCCACATGCAACAGACCGGATCACGATTGCAGAAGGATGTAAGGATGCGCCACAAGCCGTTGACCCTGATCAGTCGTTTGCACGGATTGAAGACACGGCACACAGCTTTAGAGGATCGTATTCGCGACGAATTGGCGCGCCCGCTGCCCGACAGCGCACGGGTGCAAACACTGAAACGAATGCGCTTGCGCACTAAGGACCGCATTACACAAGTGTTGCGTCAATTGACGCAGAGGCAGCCGGAATTTGGACCCGAAGCGGCTTGATGCCATACCACGCCATGCCACCGACGGCGGCGGCGCACGTCGCCGCCTCAGACCTGAAAGGCTCCGATGCTTGACTATTCCGCACTGATCCAGAAAGCCACAAATTGGTTCGACAGTGATCAGCGCCCCCCTGACATGGCGGCGTCCGCGACACCGACCGGCATTGAGGTCGAAGCGCCGCTGTCACAGGTGGGATTTGATGGCGCGGTTCCGACAGTCGACACCTTTTCCTTCGCCGCCGCATCGAAGACCGGGGTCGGCCAATAGCCTCACCCTAGAACCGAGCGGTTCAAGTCCACCCGGCCCCAATTCGGGGGCCGCATATTGAGTCTTTCAACGATGCCTTCATCGTCAGCGCCGTTCGGTTCCTCTGAACGATGCTTGTCACGCCATTGAACGCGGCGCTGGCCGCCAATTAGGGAGCGGGGAGTGACATCAGTCGCATCCGATGCCGACCATGTCGGCATGCCATCTGGTCATCTGGGTCCGGAGGCGAAAGCGGGGCTTTTGCTTGCCGGCGCCGCCGTCTTGGGGGTCCTAAGCGAGAACATCGCATCCCTCCAACCCATTTATGACTCGCTTCTGGGGACGCAACTCAGCGTGTCCGTGAACGGCGCGGGAATTTCGAAACCGCTGCTCCTGTGGATCAATGACGGCTTGATGGCGATCTTCTTCCTGTTGGTCGCCCTCGAAATCAAACGCGAGGCCTTGGAAGGCGCGCTGTCGACCTGGAAGCGTGCCGCCTTGCCGGTCTACGGCGCGATCGGCGGCATGTTCGTGCCGGCCGCTGTGTTTCTCGCGATCGTCGGATGGAATTCGCCTGAGGCGCAGGGGTGGGCCATCCCGGCCGCGACCGACATTGCATTTGCGTTGGGCGTGCTCAGCTTGTTCGGCAATCGTGTGCCCGTCGAACTGAAGACCTTTCTTCTGGCGTTGGCGGTGGTCGACGATCTTGGCGCCATTTTGGTCATCGCCGTGTTCTATACCGCCAACCTGTCCGGGGCGGCCTTGATTCTCGCGATCATTGCCGGCGTCGGGTTGGTAGCATTGAACCTACTGGGCGCACGGCGTCTGACGCCGTACATCCTGGTCGGCATCGTGCTGTGGGTGTGCGTTCTTCAGTCCGGCGTCCACGCGACGCTGGCGGGTGTCGCGCTTGGATTCGCGATCCCGCTCAAGTCGGACGCCAATGGCTATTCGCCCGCAAAAACGGTTGAGCACGGCCTGCATGGTTGGGTCGCGCTAATGGTGATGCCGCTCTTCGCCTACGCCAATGCCGGCGTCCCGTTGGCGGGCCTCGGGCTCGAGCATTTGCTGGCGCCCTTGTCCTTGGCGATCATTCTCGGTTTGTTTGTCGGCAAGCAAATTGGCGTGTTCGGGTTCGCCTACGCCGCCATCAAACTCGGCTTGGCGGAGCGCCCGCGTGAAGGCAGCATGCTGCAGCTCTATGGCGTCAGCCTTTTGGCCGGCATTGGCTTCACCATGTCGTTGTTCATCGGCACGTTGGCGTTCGCT
>JANQOH010000196.1 GCA_028289725.1 Alphaproteobacteria bacterium | reverse complement strand
GACGCCATAGGGTTGTTCGAACTGCATCTGGAACTGCGACGGGAAGATCGACGCGCCCGACCGGCCGATCCAATGCCGCCCGCTTTCGCCATGGGTGATCAGCGCGGTGGTGCATAGGCCCTCGTTGATCGCGGCGGCCGCGTGGCGCACGTGCAGCATGAACGAACAGCCGCCGACCGAGGTGCCGTCGACCCAGGTCGGCGCGATGCCGAGATAGTGCGCGACCTCGCTCGCGTTATGGCCGGCGGTTGCGACGCCGTCGATATCCTTGATGGTCAGCCCGGCATCGGCCAGAGCGTTGAGTGCCGCGTCCGCGTGCAGTTGGATCTGCGACATGTCGGGAATTCTGCCCATCTCGGTGGTTTCGGCGGCCCCGACAATGGCGACGGATTTCTGTTTCATGTTTTTGTCCCTCCCGCGCCTATTTGGCCGGCCGGAATTGCGGCAGGGTGATCTCGTCCGTGAGCTTTTCGAACGTGACCTCAAGCGGCATGTCGAGCTGCAGCGCCTCGGGCGTTTGCTCGCAGTCGACAATGTTCGACATCAGGCGCGGGCCTTCCTCCAGCTCAACGATGGCGATCGCGAACGGCGGCTCGAACCCGGGCGAGGGCAAGTGGTTGATTACATAGCTCAGCAACTTTCCCTTGCCCCACGCCTTGATGACCTTGACATCGCGCGAGCCGCATTCTGGGCAGAACGGGCGCGGCGGAAAATAGGTGGCGTGGCACGCGTTGCAGGTTTGCAGCCTGAGCTCGCCCTCGCGGGCGCCGTCCCAATAATGCTGGGTCTCGGGCGTCGGTTTCGGAATCACGCGGTCTTCGCTCATGGATCGTCTCTTTCTTAAAGTCTACGGCGTCGGATGTGTGGCAGGTGAGGCGTAGGGTCACACCGGATTGGTTCTGCTGGCGGTTGCGGTGGGCGCGAAGCCCGGTATTGTTGGCAATAGGCTAGAGCATGGTGTCGGACCGCATATGTTTTGGAACCTCATTCTTCGATTACGCTAGCCACCAACTTTCTACGTCTTCCTAGGTTTCTATATTGGCGGGCTTATTGGGAGCATCATGTACGAGCCTCCGTTCCCGGAATTTCGCGTCCATGGGTACGACCCTACCTGCTCGAAAAGCAACTGCCTTCTGCAGGATTGGGTCTTTTGGCTTGGTCCCGTGATTTCTGGTGTCCTCACGCTTTTCTATTGGTTGCTGAAAGAAACCACACAAAAACTCTATCGATTACTGAAACCGCTCGCACAAGAACAGGAATGATGTCGGCGGCATGTGATGAGCGAGACGACAGTTCATCCATTCCCGCTTGACTCTCGCTTCATTCTTCGTCTTTCGATTTCTTCGCTCATGGGTGTTTTTCTTTTAGGACTGCGGTGATGGATATGTGGCAGGTGAGGGGCGTCTTGATACCGGATCGGTTCCGCTGGCGGCTGCAACAGGCGCGAAGCCCGGTATCGTTTGCAATAGGCTAGCCTCCCGACCCGTTAAGTGCTGGGGTGTCTCGTACTAGGGTGAAGCACAGGTATTCGTTGGATGCGGTTGCCAATTCGTCAACCTTCGTCTTCGAAAATCTCTTCAACCGTTTGCTCAAACAGCCGCGCGATTTTGAACGCCAGCGGCAATGAAGGATCGTATTTTCCGTTCTCGATGGCATTCACGGAGTTCCTCGAAACACCGAGCTCCTTGGCAAGGTCGGCCTGCGTCCAGCGGCGCTCAGCGCGCAATACTCGAATATTGTTTTTCATCCCTAATTCAAACACTTGCGCCTATCACCGTTTAGACGCCCACCAAACCGATTGGCTGATGGCGAATACAGCGCACAACATGATAAGGGAAAATGTTACGCCCAATGCGAAGCCAGTCGCGGCGGGCGATAATCCGCTTTTCGAGAACGCCGCGATGCTCGTGATTACACCTTGAATACCTGGTGTTGCAATCATCAGCATGACAAATGCGAGGGAAAGAGGAACACCAATCCCACTTGCCACCGCAAGGGCGTACCTTATGCTTGCCGATTGCAGTTCATCGCTTCCCCGGAAGATCGAGATGAAAGCCCATGCCGACCACACGACACACAGAACCGCGAATATGACGGTCGCGATAAACGGGGCGTCAAAGGCAAATAAGTAAGCGACGCCAAGAAAAATGACGATGGACGCCACTATCTGAGATCGTGTGGAGGTTGGCATGAAAAGTTCCCTTATCAAAATGACAAGTTATCTTGTCATGCGATCCGAGGCGGTGTCAAGCGCTCCATGCCCTCAGTTTTTTGGACGCGGAGTCGTCTCGGCGGGTCGTTCATGGTCTCAAGTCCGGGTGCCTCTGCGTCGCCGCGCCACCAGAGTACGGGCCGCAAAATAGCGCTCTACAATTGGTTCGTTCGGTGGACGCGGAAGGGAATCACGCGCTGTTCGCTCATGGATCGTTTCTTTCTTTTGGTCTGCGGCGTCGGGTGTTTGACTGGTTCTACTGGCGGTTGCAGCGGGCGCGAACCCCGGTATTGTTTGCAAGTGGCGAGAGCAGACTGTTGGATCGGTTATGTTTTGGAACCTCATTCGTAAAATTGGTTGGCCGCCAACCTTCTACGTCTTCTTAGGTTTTTATATTGGTGGGCTTATTTGGACCATCATGATTGCGCCTGACGTTCCGTCCGACGTGAAAAAGAAAGCAATACCCGGCGTGGATCCCATGGGGGTTGAAGGCCAAGTGCTTATTCTGGGGTGGCTCCAGTGGATCGGCCTATGGGCATCTGCGTTCTTCACTCTTTGCTACTGGTTGTTCAAGTGGCTTGCCCAAAAGCTCTATCGGTTACGGAAGCCGCAGGCACAGCGTCAGTGACGGTTTCGCTGCAACTTTTTCGGACCGGGCGTAAGTCGTGAAATTCCTGCTTGTCAGCCTGTTTCTCCTCTTATCAGCCACCCCATCGTTTGCGGAAGTTTGTGACAAGGAACGGCCATCATGGATTCCGTCGGACGGTCCGGTAAGCCAATTTGAACACCTGATATCCTTCCTGACCACGCCATCTGGGGTGATTTCGATAGTCCTGATAATTGCGGCACTATTTTTTCGGAACCTTTGGCTCTCGACCTTCAGTGCTTTAATGTTGTGGATGTTTGCAGCGGGGTACCTTGAGATTTGGTTTTGGTGGCGTGATCCGGTGGTTCTCGCAGCGTATCGGGAAGGGTGCATAGGCGCCCCATTTCTAACAACTGTGCTTCTGATTTCGACAGCTGTTGGAATTGTGGTCATTGCTCGGAAACAGACTGAGAATAGAAGCCCGGACGGTTAAGCCTTCGTTGGGCTCGGTTTGGTTTGACATGCCTGGACGAACCAAAGCGCCAGATTAAATCGCGCCGGCTTGTTTCAACGCGGCGATCTCGTCATTGGAAAAGCCCCAATCGCTGAGTGCCGGTTCGGTGTCGTGGCCGGGCGTCACGGGCGGGGTGGGGGTGCCGGGTTGGGTGCGTGAAAAGCGCGGCGCGGGGGCCGGCTGGGCCACGCCGTCGACGGTGACGAAGGTGCCGCGCGCCTTGTTGTGCGGATGGTCAAGCGCTTCGCTGAGCGACAGGATGGGCGCGAAGCACACGTCCGTGCCTTCCATGATTGCGCACCATTCGGCGCGGGTTTTTGAGCGGAAGATCTTCGCGAAGCGGGCTTTTTGGTTGGGCCATTCCGGGCGGTTCATTTGGTCGTCGAAATCGCTATCGCCGGCGAGGCCGGTCTTTTCGCGCAAGAGCGCATAGAACTGCGGTTCGAGCGATCCGACGCAGATCCAGCGGTCGTCGGCGCATTGGTAGGTGTTGTAATAGGGCGAGCCGCCGTCGAGCAGATTGTTCTCGCGCTGCTCGTTCCAAAAACCCCATTCGCGCATGCCGTAAAACATCGCCATCAAGGACGACGCGCCGTCGGTCATCGCGGCATCGACCACCTGGCCTTGGCCGGAGGCGCGCGCTTCGAGAAGCGCGCAGGCAATGCCGAACGCGAGATACATGCCGCCGCCGCCGAAATCGCCGATCAAATTGAGCGGCGGCACGGGCCCGCCGTCGGCGGTGCCGATCGCCTCAAGCGCGCCGGTCAACGCGATGTAGTTGATGTCGTGGCCGGCGGCGTCGCGCAGGGGACCGTCCTGGCCCCAGCCGGTCATGCGGCCGTAAACGAGCTTTGCGTTTCGGTCGAGCACCACGTCGGGACCGAGGCCGAGGCGTTCCATCACGCCCGGGCGAAAACCTTCGATCAAGGCGTCGGCGCCGTTGATCAATTTGAGCGCGGCGTCGCGCCCTTCATCGGTTTTGAGATCGAGGGCGACCGAGCGGCGGCCCCGGTTCATCACCTCGAATTTCGGGTCGCGCCGGGCGTCGGCGCCCTTGCGGTCGA
>JANQOH010000195.1 GCA_028289725.1 Alphaproteobacteria bacterium | reverse complement strand
CGGCGACGTAGAGCGTTTTTTCGTCGGCGGAAAGACCGATGCCGTTCGGCGTTTCGATCGGAAACACGACCTCGGTGATTCTGCTGCCGTCGGGTTGCGCGTAATAGACCGCGCCGCGATCCATCGACCGGCCGCGCCGTTTGCCGAGATCGGTGAAGTAGAAACCGCCCTGCGCGTCGAAGACGATGTCGTTCGGGCCATTGAGCGGGTTGTCGCCGCACGCGGTATAGAGCGTTTCGACGGCACCGTTTTTGACGTCGACCGCTTGGATGCTGCCGCCTTGATAGTCCTCAGCCAGGCCGTCGCCGGGGCGCGTAAACGGCCCGTCCTTCATCCACTGGAAACCGCCATTGTTGCAGACATAGACGCGGCCATCAGGGCCGACCGCCGCGCCGTTCGGCCCGCCACCACAATCGGCGATCACGTCTTTCGAGCCATCGGGATTGACCCGCGTCAGTGCGCCAGCCTTGATTTCGACCAGAATCACCGAACCGTCCGACATCGCGATTGGCCCTTCGGGAAACTGCAAACCCCGGCAAACTTCTTTCATAAATCGTCTCCCCCATCTGCGTGTGCGCCCGGCTTGCTTAACCGGCTGTGCCGCCGGCCACGAACATTTGCCGCGCCAATGATTTGAGCGTTTTTACATATTTCTTCTGCGACCAGCCGCAATCTATCGTGAGCTGTTCCCAATTGCGCACCGACAGCAGGGTCCACAGTATATCGGTCGCCTGTATCGCCGTGTGGTCGGTCGACAGCGTGCGGTCGGCCTGCAGCGCCTTGATCGCCGCCTCGCAGCCCTCGCGCATGTCTTGCATCCGCTGGTCCCAGGCCCCCGCGGCCGCCTCGTCCGTGTCCCTCATCGCCAGCAGCGCCTTGCCGACGCCGTAAATCTCCGGAATGTAGGCGGCCCAGGCCTCGATAAACGCATCGAGCCGCTCGACGCCCGAGCGCGCCGCGCGGCTCGGCGCGAGCCGCTTATCAGTGTCCTTTAACCCGTCGAGATAGTGGGTCACCGCGACCAGAAGCTCCGCCCGCGTGGCGAAGTGCAGGTAAAGCGCCTGGCGGGTAATGCCCGCCCGTTTGGCGACATCGCCCATGCGCACGCCCTGGCCCTGGCTCGCCTCAAGCAGCTCCATCGCGGCTTGGAGAATACGGTCTCGCGTCGTCGGATTTTGACTTGACATGGTGTCAAGTACCGCATAATTGTCACGGTGTCAATTGACACAGTGTCAAGTGAATAACAGGAGACCGCTATGAAACTGATTATCTTCGGCGCCACCGGCACGGTCGGCCGCCAACTGGTTGAACAGGCGCTCGGGCAGGGTCATCAGGTGACCGCGTTCGTGCGCGATCCGGCGTCGCTTACGATGCAGCACCCGGGCCTTGCTCGCGCGGTGGGCGATGTGTTCGACGCCAACGCGGTGTCAGACGCGGTGGAGGGTCACGGCGCGGTCTTGATCGCGTTGGGCGCGGGGCGCAAAGGCACCGTGCGCACGGTCGGCACTCGGCACGTAATCGACGCCATGAAGCGTCACGGTGTGCGCCGGCTGATTTGCCAGTCGACGCTCGGCGCCGGCGACAGCCGACCGGCGCTCAACTTCTTCTGGAAGCGCATCATGTTCGGGCTGTTGCTGAAAGAAGCTTATGCCGACCATCAGGCGCAGGAAGCGCTGGTCGAACAGAGCGGCCTCGACTGGACCATCGTGCGGCCGGGCGCGTTCACCGACGGCCCGCTCACCGACGCCTACAAACACGGCTTTCCGCCGAGCGAACCGGACCTCAAACTGAAAATTTCGCGCGCCGATGTCGCCAGCTTCATGCTGCGCCAACTAACCGGAGACGCCTATCTGCACCAAACGCCAAGCCTGTCCTATTAGCGGCATGGCTTCATCCGACGGACCACGATATGGAGATCTCTCATGATGACCGACTGGATTCTCATGCCGGTTGCGATCATACACGGATGATCGAAGCGGCGGTTGAACGGCCGGAGACGCCGTGCCGCATGAGGCCGGGCGCAAAGTGATGTGGCGCGGTATCTTCTTTGCCACCAGGACGCGATGACCGACTTCTTCAAATTTCCCTCGACGGTCCATTTGGCCGCGCCGCGTGATGTCGATCTTCGCGACGACAAGGTCTTGTCGAAGGCGGAGCGGTCGGCATTTTTGGAACGAGATCTCATTGTCGAGGAAAAGATAGACGGCGCGAACTTAGGGCTATCTTTTGACGCGGACGGCGGTGTTCGGGCTCAGAATCGCGGCGACTATTTGAACTTTCCGGCCGTTGGGCAGTGGAAGCACTTGTCGGACTGGCTGATGCCGCGCACGGACGCACTGTTCGATCATTTGACCGACCGTCTGATTTTGTTTGGCGAATGGTGTTACGCGAGACATTCGGTCGCGTATGATCGATTGCCCGACTGGTTTCTGGCGTTTGATATCTATGATCGGGTCGAAGAGAGATTTTGGTCCTGCCGCCGACGCGACGAAATCCTCGCGAGCATCGGCCTGGCGCGTGTTCCGGAACTGGCCCACGGACGCTTCACAATATCAGGTCTGGAAGATTTGATGCGGCAATCGCGTGTCGGGGACGCGCCGGCGGAAGGCCTCTATATGCGGGTCGACTCGGAGGATTGGTTGGAGCAGCGGGCCAAATTGGTTCGTACGACTTTCGTGCAGTCCATTGAAAAACATTGGGCGCATTCCGCCATCGCACCAAACCGGCTCGGCCAACAACAATGACCGAGCCGTTATTCAAACTCCACTAGCCGCCGCCGGGCAACGCAAAAGACAGCAACGAGTCGCCGGGGGCGAAGTTGTAGAAGCGGCTGCCGCCGGCGGCGATCGCGACATATTGCCGGCCGTCGACGGCGTAGGTCATGGCCGGCGCGTTGATGCCGGAGTCCACGTTGTAGCGCCAAAGGCGTTCGCCGCTGGCAGCGTCGAGCGCGTTGAAGTGGCCGTCGCCTTCGCCCACGAAGATCAGATCGCCCGCCGTGGCGAGCACGCCGCCGACGAGCGGTTTGTCGGTTTTGATCTGCCACGCGATTTTGCCCGAACGGCGGACATCGACGGCACTCAGCGTGCCCCAGCTTTCGCCGTCTTCCGCATAGCCGGTCTCGATATACGGTGTGGTCTCTCCGCTTTCCTCATTGGTGTAGGTCTTCTGGTATAAAGTAGCAGGCTTATGAATCGCCGGAACATAGACAAAGCCTGTGCCCGGATGGAATGCGCTTGGCGACCAGGACGCGCCGCCAAACGAACCGGGGGCAAACGTCACGCCTTCCGGCGAGCCATGGGTGAACATATTCGATTGCGGCACGAGGGCGTCGGATTTGTAAAGCAGCGCGCCGTCTTCGCGCTTGAAGGCGTAGAACCAGCCGGTCTTCGCCGCGACGCCGATTGCCGGCATGGCGTCATAATTGCGCGGCAGGTCGAACAAGATCGGCGGGCTCGCGACGTCATAGCCCCAGATATCGTGCGGGATGATTTGGTAGTGCCAGCGCACCGTGCCCGTCGCCACTTCGAGCGCGACCAGCGAGCTGGTGTAAAGATTGTCGCCGGGGCGCAACTGGTCGGCGTCGGCGGGCGAGGGGTTGCCGGTGCCAAGGAAAAGCAACCCCATTTCAGGGTCATAGGCCGGCGTCATCCAGGTTGAGCCGCCGCCCCGCCGCCAGGCTTCCGGCATATTGGGCGCGGCGGCTTTCTCGGCTTCGATGTCGCGTTGCAGGTCCGCGCCGTCCGCCGTCACAGCGGTGAAATCGCCTTCCCAACCGTCAGCTTTGGTGGTGTGCCAACGCCATACTTCATCGCCTGTCTCCGCGTCAAAGGCGACAAGGTAGCCGCGCCGCCCGGTTTTCCCTTCGAGTTCGGGCGGGCCGCCGAAACCCATTTCCTGCGCCAAGTCCTGATAGAGGCCGTAACCGGCGGAGATCACGCCGGCGATCACTTTGCCGTCGGCGACCAGCGGCGGCATCTTGGCCGGGAACGACCCGACCCCGCCGATAAAAGCTTGCTGCACGTCTTCGCCGAAATCGGCAAGCGCTTCGACCTCGCCGGGTGCGGGCGTCGCGATCAAACTGTCCCAAACCAGCGCGCCGGTCTCGCGGTCGAGTGCGATCATGCGGCCGTCATTGGTCGCTTGGAAAACCTTGCCGTGGCCGATCGCCGGGCCGCGGTTGGAAGGCCCGGCGCGCGTTTTTTCGATGCGTTTGACATGTTCGTAGTGCCAAAGCGGCGCTCCTGTCGCGGCGTCGAGCGCCGTCACGTGATTGCCGGGCGTGGTGATGACCATCATGCCGTCGACCACGATGGGCTGGGTCTGAAACGGCCCGCGCGCGCCCGTCTTGTGTTCCCAAGCCAGTGCTAGGTCCGCCACTGTGTCACGATTGATCTCCTCAAGCTTGCTGTACCGCTGGTTCGCGTAATTGTTGCCATAGGTGAGCCAGTTCGCCTGCTCCTCGTCGCTACCGGCGGCGCGCAAGCGAGTCTGGTCGACCGGATCGGCCAGTGCGGCACCGGTCAAGGCGAGAAGCGATGCAGCGCTGATCGTCAATTTGTGCAGGCGGGGCAAAGACATGACGGCCTCCGAGTTGCGGGCAATGGGCAAACAATCCGTCTTCAGTAGGGCAGGTGCGGAGCCGGATCAACCAATGCCCGCCATTCAACTTCGGAATTGCTGGCGGTAGCGTACTTTTTGCTGACCGCACCGCCACCCTAACCTTCCCCCATCAAGGGGGAGGAAATCTCAAACGTGGAGCACCGGAAGAAATGGCGCGCCGACATAGGCCCTCCGCCTTGATGGGGGAGGGTTGGGTGAGGGTGCTCTATAATGCGAGACGCAATAACGCAGATGGGAGGCGAGATCATGCCGGACGGACAGGAATTCTCGGGACGGACGGCGCTGGTCACTGGCGGTTCGCGCGGCATCGGGCGGGCGATTTGTGCGCGTCTCGCCGCCGGCGGTGCGCGGGTCGCGATCAATTACCGTAAAGAGCAAGTGGCGGCGGACGCTGTGCGCGACGAGATTATCGGTGCCGGCGGCGCGGCGGTCACGGTGGCGGGCGATGTGTCCGACCCGGGTCAGGTGAAGGCCATGATCGCAGAAACCGAAAGCGCCTTCGGGCCGGTCGATTTGCTGGTCTGCAATGCCGGAATCTCGGCCTCGGGCGAGGCGGATCCCTTGAGCTACGACACCTGGCGCAAGGTGATGACCGTGAATGTCGACGGTGTGTTTCTGCCGGTCATGACGGTGAAGGATGGCATGCTAGCGCGTGGGTTCGGGCGCATCGTGTGTATCGCCTCGATCGCCGGGCTGCGCGCGCGGCCGATGAGCGTGACCTATGGGACGTCGAAGGCGGCGGTGATCGCGTTCGTGCGCAATATTTCCGGCGTGCTGGCGCCCGCGATCCGCATCAACGCGGTGGCGCCCGGCCTGATCGAGACCGACATGATCGCCAATATGGATCCGAAGCGGCGCGATGGCATGATCGGCGGCACGCCCATGGGCCGGATTGGCGAGCCGAACGAAATCGCCGAGGCGGCGGCGTTCTTGCTGTCCGAACGCGCAAGCTTCACCACCGGGCAAACGCTGGTGGCGAGCGGTGGCCGTGTGACCATTCCCTAAGCCGCCACTAAACGGCCTGTGCACATGTTCGCGGCTGTTAAGCGATGCGTGAGGGAGAGGGCGAAGAGGCCGAAGGTGGCGAGATCACGGACTTTTACCGCGCCTAGGCCGTGTTCTTCGGATTGTGCGCCCGCTCCCAGCTATAAGGTTTGCACAGCAACTAATTAGACGCAAATCGATAGACAATACGTCCTTATTATTTAGGGAGCTATGCGATCGGCGTGCGCTATTTGATTTTCTTACAGTGTTTTGCGGCCATTTCCTTCAACGCCTTGCCGGCGGTGAAACGCGGCTGCAAGGTAGCGGGCTTCGCTTTGAACGTCGTCGGTTCACCTGTAAACGGATTAATGCCCTTGCGCGCTTTGGTCGCGGCTTTGTAGGTCATTTTCATGCGGCCAAGATTGCCGAGCGGCACGCTGCCGGGCTTGGTCTTTTTCGCGTCTTTGAGCGCGAGATCGGACAGCACCGGCCACAACAGGTCGAGCATCTTATTCGCGTCGCGGCGCGTGAAGGTGTAGTCCCACTCATCAGCGAGGCCTTTGGTCAGCGCCTGGGAATAGGCGTCGGCAAGTTGGGTCTTGGTGACGGTCATACGGAGATCCCTGTTCTGTGGTCATAGACGTTTACGGAAAACGCGCCGCAGGACCGCGACGCGAAGCGCGCACACCCTAGGCACGGTTGGTAAACCAAACGTAAAGCGATTCGCACGCGAATGCCTATATTTATGGTGTTGAGCGATTTATCGCGTCATCGAACGGGCGTTTGGCCCCTTGTTCATCGGGCGGCGCGGCTGCGGCACACTGATCCGGATCGATGCCAAACGCGTATTTATAGGCATGAAACGCGTCATTTTGGCCGTTCCGGCCGCCTTTTTGTTGTCCGCTTGTTCACTGGTCGGCATTCGCTCGGGCTACGAGCAACCGCCCTATGAGGTTGTGACCGCACTAGACGACAACATTGAAATCAGAGCTTACGCGCCGCGTGTGGCCGCCGAGGCAACGGTCCAAGGGCAGGAGGACCGCGATGGTCGCAACGCGGCGTTTCGCCTCCTGTTTGACTACATCACCGGCGCTAATCGCTCCAATAATGAGATCGCCATGACCGCGCCTGTCGAAACCGGGAGCGCGTCGGAAGAGGTTTCCATGACGGTGCCGGTCGAGACGGCGGGTGAGGGCGCGTCCGGCATGCGCATGCGCTTTTTCCTGCCCGCCGCCTACAGCGCCGATAGCGCACCGACACCCAGCGACCCCCGCGTGCGCGTCGTCGAGCTGCCACCGCAAACTGTGGCTGTGCTGCGGTTCAACGGCTCCAGTGGCGAGGATGCGATCGCCGCGAAAACCGAGACGCTCCTCGCCGCGCTCGACAATACGTCCTATCAGGCGGCCGGCGAGCCGTTCGCTTTGTTCTACGATCCTCCTTGGACGCTGCCGTTTTTCCGCCGCAACGAAGTGGTTGTCGAGGTAACGCGTTAACCGATCGAATGCGTCGGCCGGCTAGTCCGAACAGAAATCGACGATGTTCATGTGAACGGCCTGGTGAACCAATTCGAACAAGCGGGCTGTATGTTCCGCGTGCGCCACGGTGAAGTTCCCACGTATCACCGCCTCTCGCAGATCGCGCAGTTCAAATTGTCCGACGGCTATGATTTTCTCGTCACCGTTTCTTGAATCGCGATAGACCAAAGCGACGTCCGGCTTGGGAATTGCGCTGCTTGGTATCCAGCTTGGCCATGGCAATACCGCATCAAACCGTATGATCAATGCCGGTCCGGCGGCTTCCATTTCGACTGACGCATCGAGATAGCTGTCCGACGGCAACAGCACTCTTTTGCGAAGCACATAGGCTCCTTCCATTTCACTAGAGACCGTACGATCGGCGAGTACGAGGAATGATCCCGCGGGAAGCTCTGCGGTTGACGGTGTGCTCTCCGTGTCGATCTCATGGATCGAGATTGATGGTATCGACGCCGCGTCGCGGTAAGGGCCGCCCATCGGCAAATTATCGAGCGCGGATAGGGGGGCAATCGGCACCAGCACACATTCACTGCCGTGAGCTCGAAGGCCGATAGCGTTGAGGTCGTTCCGTTCATAATAGGCGCGAAGGAAGTAGAGCAGCCTTTGTCGGCTATTGTCCCGTGCTTGATTGAGTCGGTCGACACTAAGGGTGATCCGAAAATCGGTGCCGTCGCGTTGGACCAAGACCCCTGCAGAATCGTCGGAAAACAGACCCAAAACCGCGTCCACATGCTCGACGTCTCTCAGCGAAAACTCAACGCGATCGCCGTTTCGACCCAAGCCGGTGTAACCGATACGGTTCATGCGAAGGGTCGGGCGAAGTTCGTCAACCAGTTGTTCGAGGGCTTCGGTGCGGACCACGTCAAGATCGACCTGCAAGATGAGGTGGCCATCGACAGGCTTGCCGACATCGAAAGCCGGGCCTCGCACCGCGTTCTCAGCAATCAAAACGAGGCT
The DNA here is from genome assembly GCA_028289725.1 of Alphaproteobacteria bacterium. Lineage (GTDB taxonomy): Bacteria > Pseudomonadota > Alphaproteobacteria > UBA7887 > UBA7887 > JAKZSU01. The sequence continues at coordinate 13,787 of JANQOH010000195.1, read as the reverse complement.
AAGCGCCAGCACCAGTAACAGGGTCGCTTGAATTCGGCCGCGTCGCATATCGCCGTCTCGGGCCGCTATTTCTCCGCCGTGAAGCGGGCGCCGCCGAGGGTGCCGCGGGTTACCAGGGCGACGAGGAGCGCGTAGGATTCGTAGAACGCGTCGTCGCCGGAGGGGGTGCCGGCTTTCTCGGTTTCCTCGCGGAGTGCGCGGTACATGGCGAAGCGTTTTTCGAGGATTGGGCCCCATTCCGCCGTCAAATCGTCGACCGCGACGACGGTGAACCCGGCTTCGCGCAGCAAGGTCTGATAACTGTCGGGGCTTTGCAGGTCTTGGACCGCTTGGCCGCGCTTCATCACGGCCGCTTCCGCGTCGGTCATCGGCTCGTGCAGCACCCAATCGGTGAATGCGAGCCGCCCGCCCTTTTTCAGGATGCGATAGGCCTCGCCGAGCGCCCGCGCGGTTTCGGGCACGTGCAGGAAGGCTTCCTGGCTGACCACGGCATCCGTGCTTTCATCGTCGAGCGGGACGTCCATGACGTTGCCTTCAACCACGCGCACGCGGTCCTCAAGGCCGACCAACTTGGTGAGCGCGGCCGCGCCATCGACACGCGCCGGGGTGAGTTCGACCCCAGTTACGGACACGCCGAATGCGTGCGCGTAATAGCGTGCCGGCCCGCCGAGGCCGGCGCAAAAGTCGGCGACCGTCTTTCCCGCCGCCATGTTGGCGGCGGCACCGAGCGCATCATTGGCGGCGAGCGCGCCGTAGTGATCTTGGTCGTGGTCGAACAGGTCGGGCGGGCTCAAGCCGTCGAGCGAGCCGCGCTGCGCCTGAAGGCGCGCCATGATTTGCGCCGCGGAGATCGGGTGGCGTTCATAAAAAGCGATGGCGGGCGAAGGTTGTGTCATGGCTATTCCGGCGGGAAGTCGGCCTTGGCCGTGGCGGTCGCGAGCGATGCGCCGCCGGCATCAAGCGCCTGGACCGTGAATTCGTAGGTATGCGTGGTGCCGGGCGGGCAGGGGCCGCGGTAATTGGAGGTGTCGTAGTCACCCTCAACAATCGACCCGTCGCCGGTGTTCGGCGCCGTGCCGCCACCGTGGTTGTACCCGGTGAAATCGAGATCGACCATTTTGACGTCAAAGGTCGCGGTGCCGTCCGGCACGTCCGACACGGTGATCTCGGGCGGCGTCGAAGAACAGCGTTCTATGCCGTCCCAGTTAAAATCGATGGCGAAATCGGCGGCGAGCGACGGCGCGGCGGCGGTCCATAGCACGCTCATGATCACGAGCGTTGATGCGGGGGCGCGGGACATTGGGCATCCTTTTCATGGCTTGTGGGGTCGATCGGTCTGCCTCGGCGCGCAATCTATCGTGGCGGCCTCGCATTTTGCAAACCGGCGGCCGACGCGGGCTTAGCGGCCGATATGGGCGCTTCGGCGCCGTGCACCCGCGGCATCGGGCGCTTAGAAATCATCTTGCCGAACCCTGTGGTCCCGACATAGGTTCGACCCACTTTTCCGCTGATCCCCGAGGCGCCGCCTCATCGGCTTTTCAACCGGCGCATGCGCGTCCGCGCCCCTTCCGACGATGCTGACCAACAGCGAACTGACCCAATTTCTGATCTCCACCGTGACGTTGCTGATCATGGCGCACAGTGTGGGCTATGCGTTTGAGCGCTTTCGGCTGCCGCGCGTGATTGGTGAGATTTGCGGCGGCCTCTTGATCGGCCCCTCGGTGCTCGGCTTGTTGCTGCCCGACGTCACGAGCTGGCTGGTGCCCGACGATCCGCTGAACGGCAAATTACTGTCGGCGGTCTATTGGCTGGGTCTGATGCTGCTGATGTTCACCGCCGGGTTTCGGGTGCAGCGGCGCTTCGAATCCGACGACCGGCGGCTGGCCGGCGTGCTGCTGGCGGGCGCGACCATTGTGCCGTTCGCGGCCGGATGGGCGGCGGCGCATTGGCTCGATTTGGGCGGCTATGTCGGGCCGCGCGGCAACGAACTCACGCTTGGGCTGATCTTTGCGATTGCGGTGACGGTGACGTCGATCCCGGTGATTTCGCGAATCTTCATCGATCTCCGGATCATCGAGACGCGGTTTGCCAAGATCGTCATCGCCGTCTCGACCGTGCAGGACGTGCTTTTGTGGGCGGTGCTGGCGGTGGCGACCAGCCTGGCCGCGAGCCAAGCGCCGTCATTCTCGGAGGCCGGGTTGGCGGCGCTCCGTACCATCGCTTTTACCGCCGCGACGTTGATTGTCGGGCCGCCGATCCTGCGTTACGCCAACCGGTTGCGGCTCAATCTGGTGATCAAGGCGTCACGGCTCGGCTACGCTCTGATTTGGTGTCTGTTGATGGTGTCTCTGGCCGCGGCGCTGGACGTCAATGTCGTGTTCGGCGCGTTTCTCGCCGGAATCGTGTTGGGCGCCATGCCGTCGAAGGAATTCGACGATGCGAAAGAACGGATCTCGTCCTTCGGCCTCGGCTTTTTCATTCCGATCTATTTCGCGATCGTCGGTTTCCGCATCGATCTGCCGGGCGCGTTCGATCCGGTCCTGTTCGGCGGCTTTTTGCTGTTCTCCACCGCCGTGGTGGGAGCTTGTGTCTATGTGACGATGCGGGGCGCGCGTTGCAGCCGGCTCACGAGCTGGCATTTCGCGATGGCCATGAACACGCGCGGCGGCCCGGGCATCGTGCTTGCTAGCGTCGCGTTCGATTTCGGCCTGATCGACGAACGCTTGTTTGTCGCGCTGGTGCTGGTGGCGATCGTCACCTCACTCGCCGCCGGCGCCTGGTTCCGCCACGTCATGGCGCGCGGCCTGCCCTTGTTTGAGCGGACCACTTAAAGGCCGCCCAAATTCCCGATTTTGGTCAGCCGGCTAACTATGTCCGGCGACGCGTTGGGCTTCGTAGGGGGCTTCGAGTTCGGCGATGTCGTCGTCGGACAAAGTGAGGTCGAGGGCGGCGAGGGCGTCATGCAAATGGTGGTCCTTTGATGCGCCGATGATCGGGGCGGTGACGACGGGTTTGCTGAGCAGCCAGGCGATGGCGACTTGGGAGCGGCGCGCGCCGAGGCGGTCGGCGACGGCGTGCAGGGTGTCGCGAACCTTCACATCGGACGGTTTGCCGATGTCGAGCGACTGCACGAAATCGTCGGACTGGCTGCGGGCGGTTTCGGTGCCGGGATCGCGCACCAGAAAGCCGCGCGCCAAGGGGCTCCACGGGATCACGCCGACGCCTTGATCGGCGCAGAGCGGCAGCATTTCTCGTTCTTCCTCGCGATAGGCGAGGTTGTAGTAGTTCTGCATCGAGACGAACTTGGCCCAGCCGTTCCTCTCGGCGGTGTGCTGCGCCTTGGCGAATTGCCAGGCGAACATGGATGACGCGCCGATGTAGCGCGCTTTGCCCGCGCGCACCACGTCGTTGAGCGCCTCCATGGTTTCTTCGATCGGCGTCGCGTCGTCCCAGCGGTGAATTTGATAGAGATCGATGAAGTCGGTGCCGAGGCGGCTGAGCGAGGCGTCGATCGCTTCCATGACGTGCTTGCGTGATAGACCGCGCTGGTTTTGGCCGGGGCCCATCGGGCCGAACAGTTTGGTCGCGATCACCACCTCGTCGCGCTTGGCGAAATCGCGGAGCGCGCGGCCGAGAATTTCCTCCGACCCGCCGATCGAATAAATGTCGGCGGTATCGAAAAAATTGATGCCGGCTTCGAGCGCGTCCTTGATGAACGGGCGGGAGGCGTCTTCTTCGAGCACCCACGGCCGCCAATTGGGATTGCCGTAGGTCATGGTGCCGAGGCAAATCCGCGACACGCTGAGCCCTGTGTTTCCCAAGCGTGTGTAGTCCATCGATCGATCCCTCCGGTAGCCCAAAACCGTGCGGCGCGCACATTGGTGCAAGGGCCAGACAGGGTCAAAGACTTTTGGCCTGACGCGTAGTGTGTCATCGAAAGCCGCGACGCATGCGGTCCCTCGTCGTTTACCGGCACGCTATGGGGGTGATAAAAGCGACAAAATCGTGCGGGGGTGCAGATTTGGCACAGCGTGATGTTCGAATTGAGCCTGCGGAGCCGGGCGACCATGTGGCGGCCCGTGCGCTCATCTATGAGACAGGGCACGAACTGCTCGATTTCATGTTTGGCGGGCGCCAAGGCGCCGAGCGCGTCATCGGCAAGCTGTTCAAGAAATCGCTCGGCCATTTCAGCCACGCCCATGCGACGAAAGCCGTCCTGGACGGGCAGGTCGTCGGCATCGAAGTCGGCTATCGCGGCGAAGTCCTGGCGGCCGAAGAATTTCGCGGCGGGCTCTCGCTTTTCCTGGCCAGCCCGCCGTCTCAGTGGTGGCGGCTGGTTCGCACGGTCGATCCCACCCTGTCCGAATATGTGCCGAAGCCGCGCGAGAACACGTACTACATCAACAATATCGCGACCGATGGCGACGTTCGCGGCCTCGGCCTCGGCAAGCAACTGCTCCAGAGCGCGATCGAACGCGCGCGCGCGGCCGGGTGCGATGCGGTCGAGCTCGATGTCACGGCGATCAACAGCGGCGCTATCGGCTTCTACAAAAAGCATGGCTTCGTTGAGATGTTCACGTCCGGATCCGACGAATTGGAAGAGGCGCATGGTTTGCCGCGGCTTATTCGCATGCGGCACGATCTGGTGCCCATCGCGGAGCGGCACCGGCGTTCGTTCGATCTCAATACCGCCAATCCGCTCGTGGTCAACGATGTCACGGGCCTGAATCCGACGCCGGTGGGCGCGGTGATTGCGCCAAGCTCGGTAGAGCAGCTCCAACGCGTCATCAGCAATACGAGCGGCCCGATCTCGATCGGCGGCGGGCGGTTCAGCATGGGCGGACAAACCGCGTCGCCCGAAAGTCTGCATGTCGATATGCGGGGCATGAACCGCATCCTGGAGATCGATCCCGAGGCACGCACCATTCGCGCCGAAAGCGGGACGCGTTGGCGCGACATTCAAGCGGCGATCGACGAATATGATCTGTCGATCAAGATCATGCAGACCTATGCGAATTTCACGCTTGGCGGTTCGATCAGCGTCAACTGTCACGGACGCTATATTGGTCTGGGCCCGTTGATCCTATCGATCCTCGACATCGACGTGATGCTGCACGACGGCCAAGTCATTCGCGCCAGCCCGAAGAAAAACAAGACGATTTTTTACGGCGTCGTCGGCGGCTATGGCGCGCTTGGAATTATCCTCGCGGCGCGCTTGTCACTCGCGGAAAACAAGCGCGTTCGGCGCCTCCGCAAGAAAATCGATACAAGCGACTATTTGGCGCATTTCAGGGACGATGTGCGGGACGCGGATGGCGTTGTCTTTCACAATGCCGATCTGTTCCCACCCAATTTCGCGCGTGCGTCTTCTGTAACTTGGGTCGAGACCGACCGCCCCGTGACAAAGAAGTCCCGCCTCAAGCCACGCCGCCGGCTTTATCTGCTCGAGAAATATATTATGTGGGCGATCACCGAGACGCCGTTTGGCAAGTGGCGCCGCGAGCATCTCCTCGAACCGCTTTTTTACGCCTTTGACGCGGTTCACTGGCGGAACTATGAGGCGGGCTACGATGTTGAGGAATTGGAGCCGCTCCTCAAGGACCGATACACCTACGTTCTGCAGGAATATTTTGTTGCGACGGACAAGTTCGACGAATTCGTCGCGGCATCGCGCGAGATCCTCAACAGGCATCGGGTGAATGTCGTCAACATTTCGATCCGTCACGCCTATGCCGATACCGGATCCTATTTGTCTTGGGCGCGGCAGGAATGCTTCGCGTTCGTCCTTTATTACAAGCAAGGCACGGACGCCGATGAAACCGCGAATATAGAGGTGTGGACGCGCGAATTGATTCAAGCGGCGATCGATCTCGGCGGCGCGTATTACTTGCCATACCAACCACACGCCACGCCCGCACAGTTTCGCCAGGCGTATCCCGACGCAAAGAAGTTGTTCACCGCCAAGCGGCGGCTGGATCCTGATAATCGGTTCCGCAACGCTCTGTGGGAAAAGTATTATGCGGCGGACGCGGAAGACGCGGAAGAAGGGGCGTCGAACGGGTCTGAATTTCGCGCGATCTACGAAGACGATGATTGGCGGGATAAGTTCTATCTGTTCTTGCAGAATATCTACCGCATCTATCCCGAGAACCGGTTTCACGCGTTGATCAAGCAAGCCTGCGGTGCTCAGGAAACCGATCGTGACATTTACCGGCATGTGCAGCGGGGCCTGCCGGGCATCAAACCATTCCTCAGCGAATTGACGCTGGCGGTGCCGGCACTGGCGAAGCAAAAGCGCGAAATCGCCGCTCAGGTCAGCCGGATCCTCGACGGAAACAGATCGGTTGAAGGGTATCTGGAGATCGGATCAACCGGCCGCTATGTGAAACCGTTGTCGAAGATTCTCGATATCGAAGGGCCGATCTACCTGACCAACGACGTGGCGCCCGATTTCTCACCGCCCGAGATTTTGGAGCGGGGCCAGGTGCCAAAGATCGGAACGTTCTTTCCGTTGGACGACTACGCGCCAATTCCGGCGGACGTGATACCCGATGACAGCCTTGACCTTGTGACCTGTTTTATCGGCCTGCATCACTGCGCCCCGGACCGTCTAAGGGACTACATCGCGTCGATCGCGCGCGTGCTTCGGGACGGCGGGACGTTCGTCTTGCGCGATCATGACGCGGCGGACGACGCGATGATCACGTTCGTGTCTTTGGTTCACACGGTCTTCAATGCGGGTCTCGACGTGCCATGGGCACAAAACGAGGCCGAACCAAGACACTTTGCTGGGATCGATCACTGGGTCGATGCTTTGCAAAGCGCAGGGTTTGTCGACGAAGGTCACAGACTTCTCCAGGACCACGATCCGTCGAAGAATACTTTAATGTCCTTTACGCTGGAGACCTAAACCAGAGGGCCGCCGCGCACAGCCGAGTCTTGCGGTTGTCGCGCAAGACGCCTAGACATCGCCGTGGCAAAAAATGCCTCAGCCCATTCCCAGACCAGCATTTGACGGATTTTTATCGTGACTGAACAGCTCGCCTTATTGGACGTCTCACAGCGTGTCGCGGAAATCACGCTCAATCGCCCGGATCAGATGAACGCGCTGACCCCGGGACTGCTGCAGGCGGTGTCCGAGCATTTGGCGGCGATTGCCGGCCGCGATGACGTCACGGTCGTCGTGCTCACCGGGGCGGGCCGCGCCTTTTCCGCGGGCGTCGATCTCAAAGCCTTGCAGAGTGCCGGCATCGATGCGGCGGGCGGCGACGTCGGCAATGCTTTGAACGATCTCGCGCGGCAAGTGATCGAGCAGATCGCCGTGATGCCGCAGGCCGTGATCGCCAAGATCAACGGCTTTTGCTTCACGGGTGCGTTGGAAATCGCGCTGGCGTGCGACCTGCGCGTCGCCGCTGAGGAAGCCAAGTTCGGCGACACCCATGCGGTACTCGGTTTTCGGCCGACCTGGGGCATGACCCAGCGCTTGCCGCGTATCGTCGGCGCGCAGCGGGCGCGCGAGCTGTCCTTCACCGCGCGCACGTTCACCGGACGCGAGGCGGCCGATTTCGGTCTGGTGCTCGAAGCGGTGCCGCGTGCGGATTTGGATCAAGTGGTGGCGGATCTTGCGCAGAAAATCGCGGCGAACAGCCCGGGCTCCATTGCGGCCTATAAGGACCTGTACCGCGTGGCGGCGGATCGCGGTCTAACCGACGGGCTCGCCTTTGAAGCAGGGACGGAGTACGAAATCCCGGATACCGGCGACCGCGTGGCGGCATTTATGAAACAGCGCCTCGGTTAACCGCGTCACCGCCGGAGTCCGGTTTCGCTTCCCGGTCCGACATGTTAGGGTCCGGCCAACAAGCTGACATAAGCAGATTTAAGTCGCGCCTTGATTGCAAAGCGATGTGCGGCAGTGGTGTTTGCGCGTCGTGAGTTCGGCTGCGCGATCGGTTGAACCGAAATAAAGGGGGGAAAGTCCATGTCAGGTGAGGTTGCCTTTGAGGAAATCAACGAAGCCAAAGCCAACATGGACCATGTTTATGATCAGCCAGACCCGAGAGCCTATTTCCGGGAGCTAGAACGGCTAGGGTATGCCATTCCGGGACACGCCAAACCGATCTTCCTGAAGCTGATCGCGCATTTGCGACGCAGACCAGACGAGACAGTTCATGTCCTTGACTTGGGATGTTCCTACGGCGTCAACGCGGCGTTGCTGAAGCACGATCTGTCGATGCCGGATCTCTACGAACATTGGGGTGCTCAAGCGCTTACGGATGTCACGCCGGAAGAACTCGCCGAGCGTGACCGTGACTTCTTCGATAATTTGGATGACCCTGAGGCGATTGAGATGATCGGCCTCGATCAGGCCGAATCGGCCGTCGCGTTCGCCGAGGGAGCCGGCTTGCTCGACGGAGGGCTCGCCCTCAATCTCGAGAACGAGCCATTGCCGGGCCAAGTACGCGAAGAATTGACCCAGGTCGATTTGGTCACCTCTACCGGATGTGTCGGTTATGTAACCGAGAAGAGCTTCGACCGTATCTTGCCCGCGATCACCCAAGGGCAGCCGGCCTGGCTCGGCAATTTCGTCCTGCGCCTGTTCCCGTTTGACGCGATCGCAGACAGGTTGAGCGAATGGGGCTATGTGACTGAAAAGCTCGAGGGGCGGACTTTTGTTCAGCGCCGCTTTGAGTCCGAGGAAGAACAAGAGCAGGTGATTGAGCAACTGCGCGAACAAGGCGTCGATCCGACCGGGCTCGAGGCCGAAGGCCACCTTCTCGCCGAGTTCTATCTGTCACGCCCAGCCAGCCCGACCAACATCCCGATCGAGCGACTGCTGGCGGCATAACGCCAGCGCGCAAAACCGTTGGTTCCGTCGAACCTGCTTGGGAGGTCTGGCCGAACCGCAGCGGGTCGTGACATTCGTTGCGGGTGAGGGACTGGGCGGATGGCTTTGCAGATCGCCGACCGCTGGTTTGAGCGGTGCTATCTAGATGACGACATCACCTGGCTGTACGAGCCTCATGTCGTGCCGTTCATGCGCTGCAATATCTGGCACGTCCGGGGCCGCGACCGGGATTTGTTCATCGACACTGGCATGGGCGTGGCCAGCCTCAAAAACGCGGCGCGGGATTTGCTCGACAAACCCGTGACCGCTGTTGCCACGCACACACATGGCGACCATGTTGGCGGCCACCATGAGTTCGAGCATTGCCTGGTACATCGCGCGGAAGCAGCGCTGTTGGAAACGCCGCCGGAGGCCACGGGCCTCATGCCCGTCGATGTATTCCGCGCCGAGGGCATCGCCTATCTGCAGGAGGCAGGGTATGACTTTGACGCCGAGTCCCTGTTGATCACCGCTTTGCCGCACACCGGGTACGATCCTGACACCTACCGGGTGCGTCCCGCCGGTGCGACCGAGACTGTCGAAGACGGCGATCGCGTGGATCTCGGGGACCGTTCGTTCGAGGTGTTGCACTTGCCGGGCCATTCGCCGGGGTCCATCGGGCTGTGGGAATCGGCGACCGGCGTGCTGTTCTCAGGCGACTGCGTCTATGACGGGCCGCTGCTCGACGGTCTGGCCGATTCCGAAATCGAACCCTATATCGCTTCGATGAAGCGCTTGCGCGACCTCCCGGTGCGCGTCGTACACGGCGGGCACGATCCAAGCTTCGGGCGCGACCGCCTTCTGGCGCTGATCGACGCCTATCTCGCCAAACGTGATCGATAGCATATTCATTACTATGCTAAGGACAATGCACGGCTAAAGTGCCTTATACATAATCACGGTCGCGTCGTAACGATCTTTGATCGGGTCTCGTGCATAACCCGGGATTGCGCCGACGCGCTGATAGCCCAGTGATTTGTAAAGATGCTCGGCGACGTCGCTCGCGGTGTCGAGCGTGAGCAGGCGCCGGCCCTGCATGCGTGCCTGGTCTTCGAGCGCGTACATGAGCGCGCGCGCGACGCCTTGTTGTCGCGCGTCGGGATGCACCAGCAGCTTCGTCACTTCGCCGCGATGCGGTTGGTTGGGCGGCGTGTCGCAATCCAGTTGGACGGAGCCGGCAAGGCGTCCGTTCGCGTGGGCTACCAGGAGCACGCGCTTTCCATCCGCCACCGCCGGGCGCACCGACTCGGTCCAAAATGCGAGGCTGTCCTCGATCTCGTGGGGTAGGACGAAACTGACGCTGGCGCCCGTTGCGACGCACGTGTTGAGCAAACGGGCCAGCTCGGGCAAATGATCGTCGACGGTTTGCGCCGAAAGGGCTTCGATCTTGATAGTGTCGCCAGTCATTGGGCCTCGTCGGAACTGGGATGAGCGACAGCGCCCGTCTGTTCGAACGCCCCAGTCGCGACTGGACACTAAGTCCTAACTTCGGCGGAAAGCAAACCCTGATGTCATACGGTGTCGACGATCAGAAGCGCAGGCGAAACGCCGCCCCGGCAATGGGCGCGGGATCGTAATCGACCTCTTGGATGCCATTGCCGTTGCGGTCCTCAAGGCGTAACCGGCCACCAAATTCCGCGCCGACAAAGGCGTTTAGTTCAATTGCTGGCGTCGCCCTGTAGTCGATCGAGACGGCGAAGGGGAAGCTGCGTTCCTCCCCAATGCCATTGGGCGATGGGCCGCTGTCGTCGAGTGCAAACCTTGTTCGTTCCCAACGACCGCTGAGCGAAAAGCCGATGGTGTCGGTCGCCTTCCACGATAGGGTCAGGCCGGGCCCTTGGGATGCGCCCGGCCCCGGGCCAGTCGAGAGCTTCAGTCGGTCTGTGATGTCCCAGTCAATCAATACGATCGGGAACACTTGGGACCCGCCGCCGAGTTCGGAAAACCAGCCGATGCCCGGACCGATGGCGAACGTCTGGCTCAATCGCCAACTGACCCCGGCGAGGGCACCTTCGGTCCGGCCATCGTCAAGCGACGCGCCGCTTTCCGTATTGAAGCGCACCGATGGGATGATGATGGCGCTCATGTCCTCGGCCGGGGAGAAGCGCACCGGCACGCTGACCCGAAAGTTGCGTATGGTCTCCCACGGCTTACCGCCGCCGATCGACGTATCGTCGGAAAAATCGTAGTGCGTCTCGCCGCCGTCAAGTGAGAGCGAAACGCTTGTGTCTCGGTCCCAGCCATAGCCGACACTGCCCTGCGCGAACCAGCGGGTCGAACTGAAGTCGCCTTGATTGTCGAGGTCACTCTCAAACTGATGCGCCGCGCCACCCCCGAGGCTCCACACCCAGGGCCCGCGCTGCGTTTGTTGTTCGGGCTGTGCCAGCGCCAGTGACGACGAAAACATGCAGGCCCCGACAAGCAATCCGATGCCGACAAAACGCTTCATGAGTTCTTCTCCACACCTAACAGGTTCGCGCAAAATTGACCGCATACCGAAATACGAACTTTTCGCCTCGTCTCAGTGTCAACGCTTTGGTCAACCGATCCCGGCTTGTATCGCGACACGTCGCATAGCGCCTTCACATGCCGCGCAAGCGACATAGAACTGGGTCATGGCTCGGACAACCCCCCGCTGCCATGGCCAAAAAAAGGTGGGCGGATCTGACGCGATAGAACCGCCGCTTCACCCAAATCCGGGCGTTGCGCGATAACATGCGCCGTCGCTGCGTGATGCGCGACCGGGTCATCGGTTCGCACTGGGTCGACGAAGCCAAGTCCGCGATAAAGGTTTACAATCTGGTGGATCTTTTCATTTGGGCGCCGGCGGCCCATGGAATTTGGCAAATTGCCCTTGCTCTCATGGGGAATCCTTACCGATGAACCAATCCTGCAACCGCATCTCGACGCGGCTATGGCTCCGTACCGGCATGAGCCGCGAAGCATTCGGTATAGGACGGTTGGCGGCGATTGTTTCGCTCGTTTTGTTGGTTAGCGCATGCGCGAATCCTGAACCAACGAGACCCCAAACGCCTCAGCAATGGCGTTATCTTGCAATGGGTCTTGCAGCCTTCCCCGAATGTGAACGGATCCGAGATGCCGAAGGCACGATTATCAATTTCAAAGTTGATGCCGATTGCACGGCCGTAAGCGTTAAACAATGGTGTCTGGAACAACCCGAAGCCAGCACCGTGCGTTGCGATTGCATGCTGGACGAACTGGATCTGGGACGGGCACCTTTAGAAGTCTTGTATGGCTACGGGACAGCGGTGGCGCTTCGGCGCGATATTCTTACCGGTGCCACAATGCCGGAAGAGGCCAACCTTGATGCCGCGGTGGCAGTGTGTTGGGAGAAATATTAGCCGCCGCGCATAAAGCCGGCGTTGTTGGACATGAGCCCGTCTGACCCGACGCGGCGAGTTTCGCCGTGGCCGTCGCGCGTCGTCCGCGCGATTTTCCTGCTGATCGCCCTGTTCTACGCGTACGGCGCCTTCGTCCATGTGAGTAACATGCTCGGGTTTCGAGGAACCGATTGGCTTGGTTGGCCGCTCAAATGGCAGGCCCTGGACGTGATCTACTTGGCGCTTGATCTGGTGGTCGCGGTCGGTTTCCTGTGGATTTGGCGACCTGCGATCATCGCGTTCTTTGCTGCGGCGTTGAGTCAGATTCTCCTCTACACCGTGTTTCGTTCATGGATTATCGACGTTCCGCCTGAGATCGCGCCGAGCGCGGAGGAGGTCTCCTACCTGAATTCGCTCGTCGGTTTTCATTTGGTGTCGATTGCGCTGGTCATCTTGGCTCTTTGGCTGCGCCGTCGGCCGGCTGGATGCGTTTGATCTCAGACGCGACCCTCAGGTTTCGTACTGGCGATTAAGGCGTTGCATGCCGCGAATCCAGCGGTCGTAGTCGGCGGTCTTGCGGCGCATATACTCGAGCACTTGCGGGTGAGGGAGGACGAGAAAGGTCTCAGCCTTGATGGCTTCGACACAGGCGTCCGCGACCGGTTCGGGTTCAAGCATGCCGTCGATGCTGGCGACCGCATCCTCTAACCCGGCAGTCATCGCCGTGCGCACCGCTTGCGGGCACAGCACCGAGACTTTGATGCCGTCATCGCCGTAGGTGAGAGCGAGCCATTCGGCGAGTCCCACCGCGGCATGCTTGGTGACGGCGTAGGGCGCTGAGCCGATCTGTGACAGGAGGCCCGCCGCGGAGGCGGTGTTGAGCAGGTATCCGCCGCCGCGTTTGATCATGCGCGGTACCACGTGCCGAGCGGCGAACACGTGCGACATCACATTGACATCCCAAATGCGTTGCCAGTCGTTATCGCCGACTTCCGGCCCGCCCGCTACAGAAATACCGGCATTCGAACAAAACAAGTCGATTGGGCCCTGGTCGCGTTCAACGGTCTCGATCAGCGTCTTGACTTCGCCATCGACTCCGACATTGACCGCGTGCGCCGTGCCTTCGATTTCCTTGGCCGTCGCCGCCGCGCCGTCGCTGTTCAAATCGACGCACACGACGTGCTTCGCGCCTTCTTGATGAAACCGCAGCGCTAACGCCCGCCCGATGCCGCCCGCCGCCCCGGTGACGACAATTGTCCGGTCTTTCAATTCCATAACAAATTCCTTTTCTTGGCGCCGCCGTCGTTTAGTCGTCGACCTGTTTAAGCGGTCAGGTTTTCCGCTGCGCACGAAACTCTTCATACATTTCGGGGGACGGCGGGTAGTAACGGCCCGGCGGCACATTGTCGCGCATGATCTTTTCTTTGACGTACGCTTCGACTTCTTCGTGCTCCTCGACCACGGCGACGCATTCGTCGGCGTACCACGAGGGCACGACGACAACGCCGTCGCCGTCACCGACCAGCACGTCGCCGGGACGAACCAACACGCCGCCACATTGA
>JANQOH010000152.1 GCA_028289725.1 Alphaproteobacteria bacterium | reverse complement strand
ATATCGTTGTAAGCGCTGATTACGCGATCACGCATGGCCACGACGGTTTGCAGGGTGATTTCGGCACTGGTCACGGACGTGACAACTTCGTGCAAACTGACGTCGCCCTGTAGTGCTTTTGTCGCGTCGCCTTCGGCCTTTAGGCCACTGTTGCGTGCGGCCGAGAGGGCATCATTGACGAGATCAGCAAATCCGCCACCCACGCCGTTTGCGGCGTCCGGTCTCGTTTGGGATTCCACGCTGCCGCTTTGCGCGGCCCCGCCAATACCTTTCGCATAAGCCGCGGCGGCGGTCGAAAAATTAACGTCTGCCATGGTCACGTCCCCCGAAACAGGGCTCTAAATAGAGCGTGCGACCACCTTAACCATGTATCGTAAACAAATGGTTAGATGAGTATTTTAAATTATCCTCGTAGCAAATCGAGGGTCCGGCCCGCGAGAGACCGGGTGGTTTCGAGAACTTTGAGATTGGCCTGATAGCTGCGCTGCGCCTCGCGCATGTCCATCATTTCTATCAGTGAGTTGACGTTCGGATACTCCACATATCCGTCGTCGTTCGCCGCCGGGTGCCCTGGCTCGAACCGCAACTGAAACGGCGATTGGTCACGGCCGATCCGTTCGGTCTTTACCAGGCTCAAGCCGAGTTCCCGATCGAGTTCATTGGTAAACGTAATCGTTTTGCGGCGGTAGGGCGTTCCGTCCGGATTGAGCGCGACGGAGTTTGCGTTGGCAATGTTCTCCGCGACCACACGCATGCGTTCGCTCTGCGCGCGCATGCCGGACGATGCGATAATCAGTGAATTGGTCAATTCCATTCATTCTCTCCAAGTGAGCCTGCGCCCAGCACTCAATAACGGCTAGCGATTTTGACTGATTACAGCGCGCACCATGCCGACTGACTTGCTGTAGAGCGTGGTCGCCAGCTGGTAATCCATAGCGTTTCGCGCGATGCCAACCGCTTGTTCCTCCAGATTGACGGAGTTCCCGGTCGACGAAATCTCATAGGTGTCGCGGTCCAAACGTACGCCACCATCGCCAGCCGCCGACCGCGTTCCCGTCATATGGTCCGGTCCCGTCCGCGCCATCGAAACGTTCGCAACATGGGCGCTTTGGACGGACTTGAAACTCAAGGGCTTCAGTTCTTTGGCGCGGAACTCAGGCGTATCAGCGTTGGCGATATTGCCCGCGATCACATCGTGATTGCGGCTCATCCAGCTCATGCCGCGTTGAATCATGCTCAACACTGGAATGTCGTCTAGCAAAATGTGGCCTCCTTCGACTAACCCCGGCCTGGCGTTCCTGTTTGCCACCATTGCGACGGTCTTCGACGCCAGCATGAGCCTGCCGTTCGCGGCTTAAGATTCGGTAAAACCGGACAAGAACTTGTGTCGCATTCCGCTATGCAACATGCGGGCCAGACGCGCGACAAAGGGGGACTCGGCCCCCCGCAAGCCGACGAAGCTCTGGGGCGGCAATGTTTCGCCGCCCGCCCGGCAATATCGACGCGTTAAGGGCAATCCCTGCCCGCAATTAAGCCTTTTTCAATCTCGCGACCGCAGAATTCTTGCCCTATCGCCACCCGAAATGCGCGAAACGCTGCATGAACGATCGAGATCACTCCAAGCCTTCCCGCAGCAAGCCGGAAAAACGCACGGTGGCGGTCGCGCTGAACGCCGGTCCGGACCGGTCGTCAATTCCCAAAGTGACGGCAGCCGCGCACGGCGAACTCGCTAAACGACTGCTTGAAATTGCTTTTGCCAACAATGTGCCGGTGCGCGAGGACGCGGATTTAGCCGAGGTCATCGCCGCGCTCGAGGTAGAAAGCGACATTCCGGTTGCTGCTTTCGCGGCACTCGCCGAGATCCTGTCTTACGTATACCGGCTCAATGGAGACCCCAACGCAGGTCTCGACGTACCGCTCGATCGCGCATGGAAAACACAGACTACCTAACCGCCGTTGTCGCGCTGGCGTTCGTCGTCGGGCTGATCGCGATGATCGGTTGGGCGGTGCGCCGTTTCGGCCTTATACCCGGCGCGTCGGCGGTCATCCGCGGCGGCCGGCGCATCAAGATCGTCGAGGTCACACCGATCGACGTGCGCCGCAAACTGGTGTTGATCCGTCGCGACGACACCGAGCATCTGGTTCTTCTTGGCGCGCAGCGTGACTTGGTGATCGAAACCGGCGTCGAATCCGGAACACCAAACGGCGGCCCATCCACGACTACTGGGTCCGCTGCGTGATGCGCGTCGCCGCCAAAACCAAACGCGCACGAAATTGCCTACTCGGTGGACTAACTGTTGCCGGCATCCTTCTTCTCGCAGCCGGATCGGCCACCGCGCAAACATTCAGTTTGGACCTTGGCGACACTGACGGGTCTCTGACCGGACGCGTCATTCAATTGCTGCTTCTGTTCACGGTCCTGTCGCTGGCGCCGTCGATTTTGGTGGTGTTGACCTCATTTACTCGCATCATCGTGGTCCTGTCCTTGATGCGCAGCGCATTGGGCATCCAGCAAACGCCACCAAACGCCGTATTGATTAGCTTGGCACTGTTCTTGACGGCCTTCGTTATGGCGCCAACATTGGAAGCCGCTTACACCGAGGGCATTGCGCCTCTGATCGAGCAAGAAATTACGGAAGAAGAGGCTTTTGATCGTACGATCGGCCCGTTCCGCAGCTTCATGCTGGGTCAAGTCCGCGAAAAAGACTTGGTTTTGTTCGTCAACTTGTCCGACGGTATTGTTCCCGACGCCGCCGCCGCGGATGGTGACCAGTCCGACGGCGCTGCGGATGGCACCGAAGGCCAAATACAGCCGAGCATCAATTCGCCCGACGACATTCCGCTCAAAGCACTGGTCCCGGCCTTCATGATCAGTGAACTGCGTCGGGCGTTCGAGATCGCCTTCCTCGTGTTCATTCCCTTCTTGATTATCGACATGGTGATCGCGTCCGTACTCATGTCGATGGGTATGATGATGCTGCCGCCGATCATCATTTCCTTACCGTTCAAGCTGATTTTCTTCGTATTGCTCGACGGCTGGTATCTGATCGCGGGCTCTCTCGTGCAGAGTTTCGGCGCTTAGCACCTCTTATTCAGCCGCCGCGGCATCCGAAGACGATTGTGTTTCCGGCATTTCGCCAAGCACACCGGCCGCCCGCAATCTCGCAATTTGTTTATCGTTGAGGCCGAGTTCGGCGAGCAATTCGTTCGTATGTTCGCCGAGATGCGGTGCCCCGCGTGTCACTTGCGCTGGTGTGCCTTCGAAGCGCGCCGCTGTCCGCGTCTGGCGTAAGCGTCCCGCGCTCTCATGCTCGAATTCGATCAGCGTCTCACTTGCCGCGACTTGCGCGTGTCCGACGACTTCCTGACGGGTGAGCGCCGGCGCGCAAGGTACGCCTTCCGCTTCGAGCCGGGCGAGCCAATCGTCTGTGGTCCGCGTCCGAAGAATGTCCTGAACGAACGCCAGCCGCTCATTGATGTTGCGGTCGCGCAATGCCGGCGTCTTGAAACGTTCGTCCTCCAACATGTCGGGGCGATCAAAGGCCCGCGACAAGGCCGCCCATTCTTTGTTGGTCATGGTGGAGACGGTCATGTGGCCGTCTTGGGTCTCGTAGATTAGATCGATAAAACTCGCCGCCCTTTGATTGCTGACGGGTTTATCGACAAAGGTTTGCCCACCCATGTCCGACGCCCAAAGAAAGGACAAGATCGCGTCGAGCATCGACACTCGGACGTGTTGTGCTTGGCCGGTTCGTTCGCGCGCGAAAAGCGCAGCGACGATGGCTTGGGACGCGGTTATGGCTGTCAACTTGTCCGGCAGCACGGTTCGGATCAGGCGGGGTCGCGCTTCATCCGAGCCAGCTTGTACCGTCGTTAAACCCGAAAGCGCTTGGATCACCGGATCGTAGGTCGGCTTCCCCGCATAGGGCCCTTTTTCGCCGAATCCGGAAATCGAGACGTAAATGATATTTGGAGCCACGCCTCGCACGTCTTTTTCGCCGACACCCAACCGTTCGACGACACCCGGTCGGAAATTCTGGACGACGACATCGGCGCTTTTTGCGAGCTCCAGAAGCAGATCGCGGCCGGATTTGGTCTTGAGGTCGATGGCTACGGAACGTTTGGACCGGTTGAGGTTCAGAAAGGAGGCTGATAGGCCACCCGACCGATTGCCGAGCGAGCGCGTATGATCGCCGCGTCCCGGCGGCTCGACCTTGATCACGTCGGCCCCTTGATCGCCGAGG
>JANQOH010000150.1 GCA_028289725.1 Alphaproteobacteria bacterium | reverse complement strand
GGTCCCGCAGGTGCAGTTCAGGAACTAGACGATGCGCTGGCGCATCATCGTTCTCGCCGTTGGCCTGCTCACACTTCCCGTAGCCGCCCACGCGCAGGGACCCGATTTTCCACAACTCACCGGCCGTGTGGTGGATGAGGCTGAAATCCTCAATACAACACAGGAAGCCAAATTGGCCGCGCGTTTGGAGAGTCACGAAAAAGAAACCACGAACCAAGTGGTCGTCGCCACGCTTTCATCGTTGCGCGGCTATGCAATCGCGGACTACGGCTACCAACTCGGACGTCATTGGGGGATCGGTCAAAAAGACAAGAACAACGGTGTGCTCCTTATCGTCGCGCCAAACGAACGCAAAGTGCGCATCGAAGTCGGATACGGTCTAGAAGGCGATTTGACCGACGCCATCAGCAAATCAATCATCGAACGCGAGATCCTGCCGAAGTTCCGACAGAACGATTACCCTGCCGGCATTGACGCGGGTGTCGCGACCATTCTTGCGGTGTTGAGTGGCGAATACACGCCACCGGCAAAACCGCGCGTGCCAATGATTATTATCGTCTTAGTGATCTTGGGAGTCGGTATCTGGCTTCAAGATCTGCTTACGGGCTTTGCTCGGTTGGCGAGCGGCGGCGGCGGCAAGCGCGGAAGCGGCGGACGTAGCGGCGGGGGCTTCGGCGGCGGTGGCGGAAGCTTTGGCGGCGGCGGTGCATCGGGCGGTTGGTAGCGCCCTTCGCGCCGAACATGAAGGAGTATGCGATGTCGTTTTTGAGTGACACGGAATTGCAGGAAATCGCCAGCGCAATTGAGGCGGCGGAACGCAAGACCGATGGCGAACTCGTTACGGTGATCGCCCGGGCCGCGGATCCGTATTCGTACATTCCAGTTTTGTGGCCTGCATTGATCGCACTCGCATTGCCCGCCCCCCTATTGCTTGCCTGGCCAAGCATGGCGGCAGAACATGTTTATGCCGCCCAAATTGGCCTGTTTATTGTGCTTGAGATCCTTCTGTTAATTCCGGCGGCCAAGGTTGCGGTTGTACCAAGATCGGTCAAACACCGACGCGCGCGCCGTCTTGCTCGCGAGCAATTCATTGAACAAGGGTTACATCGCACGCGCGACCGCACCGGCGTCCTTGTGTTCGTCTCCATCGCTGAACGCTACGTCGAGATCATCGCGGATGCCGGTATCAACGACAAAGTACCGACGGATTCCTGGGACAAAATGGTCGGCGCGTTCGTCGCCGATGTCCGCGCCGGGCGGGTCGCAGACGGCTTTCTCGCGGTCGTCTCGGCAGCGGGCGATTTGCTGGCCGAGCACTTCCCCCGCACAGAGGAACCCAAGAACGAACTCCCTAACCGCGTAGTGGAAATCTAAGCAAAGAACAATTTCCACGTGACTCGCAGGATGCCAACTAAGGTGCCGGAGCTCAATTATTGAAATGATTGATGCCTAAGCTCGCTTGGCTAATTTTGATCAGTCTATCCGCGCCGGTCACATCGTTGGCGGCCGACCCCGTGTTTCCGGACTTGTCGGGCCGTGTGGTGGACGACGCAGATATTCTGGACTCAGCACAGGAGACCGAACTATCCCGGCTTCTAGAACGCCATGAAACAGCGACCACCAACCAAGTCGTGGTGGTTACGCTGAAATCGTTGCAAGGCTATGCGATTGAAGAATTTGGTTATCGCCTGGGACGCCACTGGGGCATTGGACAGAAAGACGGGGACAACGGGGCTCTGCTCATAATCGCACCGAACGAGCGTCAGGTTCGCATTGAAGTCGGGTACGGCCTTGAAGGCCAATTGACCGATGCGATCAGCAAACCGATCATCGAGTTGGCGATCATTCCAGCGTTTCGGGATGGTGACTATGCCGCCGGAACCAAGGCCGGCGTACTCGGCATGGTCGCGGCTCTAGAAGGCGATACCACGCGGCCGCAAGTCGATCCGACGCGGTTGCAAGACGATGCAACGTCCCGCAAGGAAACCGGTCCGTTCGCTTTTATCTTATTCATCATTTACTTGGCGGCTCTAGGTGCAGGTATGGTCATGATGTACATAAACGCGCCGAAACAAGATCCACCGGAGACCAGCGGACGTGCTCCGAACCTCCGCAACCACTTGAAGCTCTATAGCTTCGGCGGATTGGGCAGTCGACGCAGAGGCGGGACGGGCGCCGGAAGCGGCGGCGGTTTTCGCGGAGGCGGCGGCAGCTTTGGCGGTGGCGGCGCATCGGGACGCTGGTGAGCCGCCCGGCTTCGGCTTTCCCACCAAGATGCCCTGGCACGATCCCGGCCTGCCGGTGATTTATTTGAGAATGTGACAGGTCCGATGCCCGGCGATACCCTCGCAAAGCTAGGATATCGGAAAATTGCGGTGATGGCGTTTGATCGAATAATCAAATGCGGCATGGTGGTTGACAGCACACGGGACCGAATAATCGAAGATATCCGCACTTCCTAAAAGCACGGAACCCGACACACGTATGCAAATCATCTACAGCGATCAGCACCGCTTGCACGATCCAAGTGGCTTTCTGTCGCGCGGCAAGATCGTGCCCGCCGCGGAACGCCCGGAGCGCGCGGATCGATTTATCGAGGCCTTGCGCGCGGCTGGCTATACGGACGCCGCGCCCGCCGATCACGGCCTCGCGCCTTTGACGGCGGTGCATACGGCCGACTATCTCGATTTTCTTCAACACGGACATGCGGCCTGGATCGCCCAACCCGGCGCAAGCGCGGAGATGATCCCGAACGTGCATCCAAGTCGCAACGTGTTGTCTCGACCGACCGGCATCGTTGGCCTGGCCGGGTATCACATGGCAGATACGGCTTGCCCGATTGGCGCGGGCACGTGGGATGCCGCCTATGCCAGCGCCCAAGTGGCGTTGACCGCCGCGGACGCAATGATCGACGGCGCGTCGTCAGCGTATGCGCTGTGCCGGCCGCCCGGTCACCATGCCTATAGCGATATGTCCGGCGGCTTCTGTTACCTCAACAATGTCGCGATCGCCGCTGAATATTTGCGCCAGCATCACGACAAAGTCGCGATCCTCGATGTCGACGTGCATCATGGCAATGGCACGCAAGGCATCTTTTACGAACGCGCCGATGTCTTGTTCGTCTCGATCCACGCCGATCCGGCGAACTTCTATCCGTTTTTCTCAGGCTACGACCACGAACAAGGCGACGGCGATGGCCGCGGCTACACGTTGAACTTGCCGCTTCCGCCGGGAAGCGGCAATGACGCCTTCCTCAAGACTTTGGAACGCGCTTTATCCGCGGTCCGAGATTACGCACCGTCGATGGTTCTGATTTCCTTGGGCCTCGACGCACAGGAGAACGATCCTCTCGGCGTTCTCAAAATCACCACGGACGGCTTCGCC
>JANQOH010000145.1 GCA_028289725.1 Alphaproteobacteria bacterium | reverse complement strand
GATTACGACTATCTATCGAATTCCATAGAGCTAAGTTATCCAGACGGCTTGGACGTGGAGGTGTTCACGCGCGCTGCGCTCGAGACGGCGAACCAAGAGGCCGATCACCCATTTCATCGTGAGCATGTGACGCCTTACATGCGAACCGGAACTTATCCGGACCTTCCGGCAGGCGACTTCCGCGTCTGCCACATGACCGCCCCGGCCGATTTCAGCCATCTCCGATGGACCGTCGACACCGCGGACGACCTGGCCCGTATACGGCGCTTGGTTGCGTTACTCCCGCCCGGGTTCGGCTGGGTGGACGTCTTGTCGCTGATTACACGGCGGCCGGAAATCCTCGACACAGAGTTCGGGCAAACAACGGATGTGGCGTTGCGGCCGGCGAACAACGACGACGCCGCGCGGTTGCTGGCGTGGGTCAATCAGCCCGATAGCCTCGCCAACAAACTCAAAACGCAGCAGCCCATCGCCCAAGAGGCGCATTGCGCGTGGTTCCGCGAACGCCAGGCGAGCGCGGATTGCGGAATCTGGATCGCCGAGTGCGACGGTACGGCGATCGGTCAAGTTCGATTGGACCGACACGGCGACGATCTGGAAGTTGATATTTACGTCGATCGGGACGCACGGGGTCATGGCGCGGCGCTCGCCATGCTCGACGCCGTCCGCGTGCGCGCCGGCGCCCAGTGGCCGGGCCTTGCCTTGGTGGCGCGGATCAAGCCCGACAATTGGGCGTCCCGGCGGCTGTTCGCCAAAGCTGGCTATGGCAACGTCACGGTGGCGCCGGATCACCTGATCTATCGGCAGAATCCGATTCAGACAGAGGCGTCGCCATGACGCACCGCGTCGCCGCCATCTTTGCGCATCCCGACGATGAGACGTTGGGTGCCGGTGGCGCGTTGGCCCTGCACGCTGCACGTGGTGATGACGTGCGGATCTTGCTGCTGGCGACCGGGCTGGGGTCGCGCGGCGATACGGGCTCCGAGAGCTTGAACCGCTTGCGCGATCAAGCCGCGTCGGCCGCCAAAAAGCTTGGTGCCGCCGGTGTTGTGTTTGGCGACTTTCCGGACAATGCGATGGACAGCGTGCCGCTTTTGGACGTGGTGAAGCGCGTCGAAGCGTTCTTGGCCGATTTCGCGGCGGACACGATCTACACGCATCATGGCGGCGACCTGAATGTCGATCACCGCGTCACCCATCAAGCGGTTGTGACGGCGTGCCGCCCGCTGCCGGGCGTAGCGTCAGTCGAAATCCTGGCGTGCGAGGTCAACTCCTCGACGGAATGGGCAGCGGCGCCAGCCCCTCCTTTCGTACCGACTGAATTTCTCGGCATCGCCGATGTTCTCGACACCAAAGTGGCCGCGCTTGAATGCTACCAGGGTGAGGTTCGGCCATGGCCGCACCCGCGTTCGAGCGAAGGTGTGCGCGCTTTGGCACGGTGGCGCGGGGCACAGTGCGGTCATGAAGCGGCCGAAGCCTTTCAGCTCGTCCGCCGGGTTCGGGCCGGTCTTTGAGTGGAATAATGCGCGGCCTTTGCTCATGACGCGCCGTTTCGATCAAACGGCGGCGCTGCAACAGCGCGCGTTGGAAACAATACCGCTCGCTTCGCAGACCTTCTCGAAATCCGTGCTGCAAACGGTCGAAGGGGCCGCGCCCCTATTTCTTGAGCGCGGCGATGGCTGTCGCGTTTGGGATGTGGATGGCAACAACTATATCGATTTTGTGCTCGGGCTTTTGCCCGTGGTGCTCGGCTATCGGCATCCCGGCGTCGACGCGGCGATCCGCGCGCAGCTTGAGAAGGGCATCAGCTTCTCGCTGTCCACCGAACTCGAAGTCGAACTCGCCGAACGTCTGGTGCGACATATTCCGTGCGCCGAGATGGTGCGCTTCGGAAAGAATGGTTCGGATGCGACCACCGCCGCCGTGCGCCTCGCGCGCGCCCACACCGGCCGAGATAAGATCGCGGTGTGCGGCTACCACGGCTGGCACGATTGGTATATCGGCACCACACCGCGCGACCTTGGGGTGCCGGATGCGGTCCGTGCGCTCACCGATAGTTTTCCGTTCAATGATGCCGGCGCCCTGGAGGCGCTTCTCGCGACGGCGCCGGATGCCTATGCGGCCGTTATCATGGAACCGGCGGGCATCGACGACCCGGCACCCGAATTCCTCCAAACCGTGCGCACACTTTGCGATCGATTTGGTGCGGTGTTGATTTTCGATGAGATCGTCACCGGTTTTCGGATCGCATTGGGTGGGGCGCAAGCTCACTATGGTGTCGCGCCGGACTTAGCGAGCTTCGGGAAAGCGCTTGGCAACGGCATGCCGATTTCCGCCATTGTCGGCCGCCGCGACATCATGGTGCGCATGGAGGACATCTTCTTTTCCGGTACCTTTGGTGGCGAAGCGCTGTCATTGGCGGCGGCGTTAGCGACTCTCGATGCCCTTGAGAAAGACGATGTGCCGAACCGGATCGCGGGCGCCGGCCGAAAATTGCGGGCCGGTGTTTCCGAGATTGTCGATGAATTTTCGCTCCGCCAAGAATTCACGGTTAAGGGACCGGATTGGTGGCCCGCCGTCCTCCCATCTGGGAATGGCCGTGCAGACGCCATGATCACGGGATCGTTGCTCAAGCAAGAGTTGATCGAACGGGGCGTTCTCATGGGCCCGACATTCAATCTGTGTTTGGCACACGACGATGCGGCGATCATCGAGCAGACGCTTGCCGCGTGGCGCGGTGCGGCCGCCGCCGTGAGTGAGGCTTTAGCGCTGAACGATCCAATGCGCGCGCTTCGTGGCAAGCCGATGCGGCCAGTTTTCCAGGTTCGCCGCCACGCCGCGGATGGCGCGTAACCGTCTATGACTCAAACAATGGCGCAAATGGACCGCGCGTCTGCCATCGACAAGCCGCCGATCGAAATTGGGCTCACCGAAACGCACGGCTGGGCATGCCACCAGCGCGGGACCCTGACGCTCTGGTTTAAGGGCCATCTCGCCGGTGGCGGCTTAGAAGGCCTCGTCACCGAGCTTGTGCACCAGCAGTCGATCGACCGCGACGCGGTTGAACGCATTCTCTTTGGTCTTGAAGGGCATTGGGCCCTGGTCGCGGCGCATGCATCCTGGGCGTTCGCTGCGGTCGATCGTGTGCGCAGCATCCCGCTGATTTGGGCGCAAGACCATGATCGCATCATCGTCGATCAAGACGGACCGCGCTTGGCGAAGCGTATAGGTCTGACGCCCGATCGGGTCGATCCGATTGCCGCGCTGTCCGTCGCACTGTCGGGGTTCACCATCGGCGATGACACCTTGTACCGCGATGTGCGTCAGATCGGCCCGGGTGGATTCGTTTTGCTTGACCGATCGGGCGAACCGCAGACCGGGCGTTATCATCAATGGACACCATGGCTGCCCGAGGCCACCGAAGCAGCGGAACGCGCCGACGCGCTCAAGGTCCTGCACGTGCGCTTGATCGAAGGCTTGATTGAGAGCGCGAACGGACGAAACATTCTAGTGCCGCTCAGCGCCGGCTTGGACTCACGGTTCATTGCGTCCGGCTTGCGCGCCGCGGGCTATGATAATGTCACCTGTTTCGCCTATGGCATCCCGGGAAACCGCGAAGCGGTGATAAGCCGACTAATTGCGCAGCGGCTAGGCTATCCTTGGCACTTCGTTCGGTATACCAACGCGGCAATGCGCGCGGCGTTCGCGAGCGATGATCATGCATCGTTTCGGGCGAGCGCCGATAGCTTGACGGGCATCCATTTTCCGCAGGACTACTTGGCCTTACGGCAGATGATGGAGCGCGGTCTGGCGGATCCGAACGCCATTGTGGTCAACGGCCAATCCGGCGACTTTATTTCCGGCAATCATGTGCCGGCTGCGCTAGCGCGGCCACAGGCTAAGATTTCGGAATCGGATCGTCGCAAAGTTATCATCGATGCCTTGCTGGCTAAGCATTTTAAGCAATGGGCATTCTTGCGTTCACCTGACAATTTGGCGCGGCTCAGTGCGCGATTGCGTTCCGAAATTGATGCGATCGGCATGCCGCATTCCGCCGATGGCGATCACGGTGTTTACGAATTCTGCGAATTCCAAGATCGCCAATCGAAATATGTCGTCGGCGGGCAGCGTCTCTATGAGCATCTTGGTCTCGACTGGCGCCTGCCGCTCTGGGACCAGTCCTATCTCGATTTTTGGGCGAAAGCGCCGTTGTCGGCTAAGATTAAGCAGAACTTGTACGAACGGACGCTCCGCGAAGAAAACTGGGGCGGCGTTTGGGATATCCCGGTC
>JANQOH010000125.1 GCA_028289725.1 Alphaproteobacteria bacterium | reverse complement strand
CAGCATGTCGATTTCCAGCTCGATTTCATCGATCTGGGCGTCGTTTTCGACGATTTTCTCCGCCGCTTCGCTATCGCGGTGCGAGACCGCGACCGTTGCCGCCGCGATCTGGCTTTCGACCAATCCGCCCATTTGGAGCACCAAATTGGTCATGCGACGCAGCTCGTCGTCATAGGAGTGGACGGTATGTTCCGAGGCAGGCATGGCCTTGTCCTTTCGCGGTCGCGCCCCGGTCAGCCGAACCGACCGGTGATGTAATCCTGCGTCCGTTCTTCGGACGGATTGGTGAATATTTGCTCAGTGTCGTCAAATTCCACCAACTCTCCGAGATGAAAAAACGCGGTTTTCTGCGAAACACGCGCCGCTTGCTGCATATTGTGGGTCACGATCACAATCGTGTATTGCGCCCGCAAATCGTCGATCAGTTCCTCGATTTTGGCGGTCGCAATGGGATCGAGCGCCGAACAGGGCTCATCCATCAAGATCACCTCGGGATTAATCGCGATCGCCCGCGCAATGCAAAGCCGCTGCTGTTGACCGCCCGAGATCCCGGTGCCCGGTTGATCCAAGCGATCCTTGATTTCGTCGAACAATCCCGCCCGGATCAGGCTCTTCTCGACGACTTCGTCGAGCGCGGCCTTGTTTTGCACCATGCCGTGAATGCGCGGGCCATAGGCGACGTTCTCGTAAATCGATTTCGGAAACGGATTGGGCTTTTGGAATACCATGCCGACGCGCGTGCGGAGCTGCACGACGTCAACCGATTTGCCGTAAATGTCGTGGCCCTCGATACGAATGTCGCCCTCAACGCGGCAAATATCGATGGTGTCGTTCATCCGGTTGAGGCACCGGAGAAACGTCGATTTTCCGCACCCCGATGGGCCGATAAACGCCGTGACTTGATGCTCTTTGATGTCTATGTCGACGTCAAAGATCGCCTGCTTGGGGCCATAAAAAACATTTACGCCGCGCCCGGTGATCTTGGCATCAAGAGCTTCTTCGGGTTGTTCCATCTCTACTGCCGCCATCGCCACGTCACCACCGCCTTTCAAACCGTTTGCGCAAGAACACCGCCACCGCATTCATTGTGATGAGGAAGCCCAACAGGATCATGATCGCAGCCGAGGTTTTCTCGACGAATGCGCGTTCGGGGCTATCCGCCCAAATGTAAATCTGCACCGGCAAGGCCGTCGCGGCGTCGAGCGGGCCTCCCGGAATATCCACGATGAATGCGACCATACCGATCATCAGCAGCGGCGCGGTTTCGCCCAAAGCCTGCGCCATGCCGATGATGGTGCCGGTCATCATGCCGGGCATCGCCAACGGGAGCACGTGATGCAGAACCACCTGCATCTTCGACGCGCCCACGCCCAGCGCGGCTTCGCGGATCGACGGCGGCACGGCTTTGATCGCGGCGCGCCCGGCAATAATGATCGTTGGCAAGGTCATCAGCGCGAGCACCATGCCGCCGACCAGCGGCGCCGAACGCGGAAAACCGAAGAAATTCAAGAACACGGCCAGGCCGAGCAAACCGAAGACGATTGAGGGAACCGCCGCCAGGTTGTTGATGTTGACCTCAACCAAGTCGGTCCATCGGTTCTTCGGCGCGAACTCTTCCAAATAGATGGCGCTCATCACGCCCACCGGTACGGTGAGAAGGAGGCACACCATCATCGTCCAAAACGAACCAACGACCGCGCCCCAAATGCCGGCCAACTCAGGTTCGCGTGAATCGCCGGATGAGAAGAAGCGCGTGGAAAAGAACCGGTCGACTTGGCCCTGTTCGGCAAGCTGATCGAGCCAGGCGACCTGCTGATCACTGATCGGCCGGTCCGATTCCGGCACGTCACGCGAAATATGCCCCTTCCAGAGCATATCGACGTCATCCGAGGCGAGCAGCCAAACCGGCTGCGTCGTTCCGATCAATGACGGGTCATCCAGCACCATGTCTCGGAGCTGGAGATCGGTGCCCGAGCTCATGATTCGTGTCAAGGCACGCTTATCGCGGCGGCCCTCCACCTCCGGAAAGAGGTCGTATAGCGAGCGTTTCGCAAGAAGGGCGTAATTGCCTTTCGCGATTACCTTCATGTCGCCCGTCCCGTCCGGATCGATCTCCGCCGGGTCGAAAAACACCTCGGCGAGAATATGCGCTTGGGTGAAGGCGCTCGAACCTTTCGACACGATCGTAATAAGCAGCACTGCAAGCGCCGAAATCGCCAGCGTGATCGCGATGACGCCGTACATCCGAAACCGACGTTCAGTGGCGTTGCGGCGCTTTAGGCGCAGCTCATAGGATTCAGATCTTCCTGGCGATGAAATATCCATGTCGCGGGCGATATCGGCCATTACTCGTAGATCTCCCTATACCGCCGGACGACCCGAAGGGCGACCACATTGAGCGACAATGTGATGAGGAAGAGCACCAATCCGAGCGCGAAGGCGGCCAGCGTTTTTGCGCTGTCGAACTCCTGATCGCCGACCAGCAGGGTCACGATCTGGACCGTAACGGTGGTCACGGCTTCCAGCGGGTTTGCGGTCAAGTTCGCCGCCAACCCGGCCGCCATGACCACAATCATGGTCTCGCCGATCGCACGCGATACGGCGAGCAACACGGCGGCAATAATGCCCGGCAACGCTGCGGGCAGGATGACGCGCTTGATCGTCTCCGACTGCGTGGCGCCCAAGCCATAAGAGCCTTCGCGGAGCGACTGCGGGACCGCGCTGATCACATCGTCGGAGAGCGACGAAACAAACGGGATGATCATCAATCCCATGACCAGGCCTGCGGCGAGCGCGCTTTCGGATGCAACGTCGAGACCCAGTGACTCACCCGTTCCACGAATAAACGGCGCCACCGTGATAGCCGCGAAGAAGCCGTATACCACCGTCGGCACGCCGGCCAAGATTTCGAGCAGCGGTTTGACGACCGCCCGCACACGCGGCACGGCATACTCCGATAAATAGATCGCCGACATCAGGCCGATCGGCACGGCCACGAGCATGGCGATCAGCGTGATCAGCAAGGTGCCGGTAAACAGCGGGATCGCGCCGAAGCTGCCGGAGGCGCCGACCTGATCGCTCCGGATCGCGGTTTGCGGGCTCCACTGAATGCCGAACAGAAACTCGTTGAGCGGGACCTTTGCAAAAAACCGAACCGACTCGAACGCGAGCGAGAGGACGATGCCGACCGTCGTCAAAATCGCGATGGTCGAGCTGATCACCAAAATAATCAGCAACGTGCGTTCGACAGAGTTGCGCGCGCGGAGTTGCGGCGCAATCCAGCGCCGCGCCAAAGTGAGGCCGGCAATACCCGCGGCGATCGCCACCACCCACATGGCGCCGGAACCGATGGCATGGGCGCGGTTTAGGCGCGCGGCGGCCGCAAGCAAGGCTTCGTCGGCCTCGCGGCTGACCACATTGCCGCTCGCCAAATTGCGAATGTCGTTGAGCAGAAGGCCGAATTCGCTGGCCGGAAGATTTCGATAGGCGGAGGGCAGATCCGCAATGACCAGAGCTTCGACCAATTGTGGCTGCAAAATCAGCCAAGCGGCGACGATTAAAAGGCTCGGGATGCCGCACCACAGAGCGACATAGAAGCCGTAATGACTTGGGAGGGAATGCAGATCGCCGACGCGGCCGGAAACCGTGTTCAGCGCGCGGCCACGGCCAATGTAGAAGCCGAGAGCGCTCAGACCGATTAAGACGAGAATAAGGAAGGTTAGCGTCACGGTACGATATCCGCGTCTCAATCAGTGGGAGGGGCTGAAGCGGCCGGATCAGGGAGCGGCCTGATCCGGCCAGGAAACGTGATGGCCGCCGAAAACGGCCAACAACCGCTTACATCATCAGGGGCGCGAGATTGAGCGCTTGGTCGCGAACCGTGCCGCGATCGTCGTCCGGCAACGGGATCAAGCCCTTATCGGCCAGATACCCATCCGGGCCCCAGGCGCTTTCGCTGGTGAACTCGTCGATGAACTCGACCATGCCAGGGATGACCCCGACATGCGCGTCCTTGACGTAGAAGTAGAGCGAACGCGAAACTGGATAAGAGCCGTCGGAAATGGCTTCGAAGGTCGGCTCAATGCCGCCAATCTTGCTGCCTTGCACTTTGTCAGCGCTCTGATCCAAGAAGCTAAAGCCAAACACGCCATAGGCGGCCGGATTGGCGACAAGCTTTTGAACGATCAGCACATCGTTTTCGCCGGCTTCCACATACGCGCCGTCTTCACGGATCGCGTGGCACACCGCTTTGTATTTCTTCTTGTCTTCCTTCTTCATGGCTTTGATGCCTTCGAAGGTCTTGCACCCGCCTTCAAGGGCCAACTCGGCGAAGGCGTCACGGGTGCCGGATGTCGGCGGCGGGCCGAGCACTTCGATCGCCTTGTTCGGCAACGAAGGATCGATATCGCTCCAATTTTCGTATGGGTTCGGCATCAATTCCGAGCCGTCTTCGTTCGCCGGCACATCCTTGGCCAACGCCAGGAACAAGTGGCGAAGAGTGATTTCGGATTGCTCGGCTTCTTTCGAGTTGGCGACCACGATGCCGTCAAAGCCCACTTTCACTTCCGTGATGTCGGCGACGCCATTCTTCGCGCACAACTCAACCTCGGATTCTTTGATCCGGCGCGAGGCATTGGTCATGTCCGGGTGCTCGACGCCGAGGCCGGAGCAGAACAGTTTCAGGCCGCCGCCAGACCCCGTACTTTCGACGACGGGCGTCTTAAAGTCGGAAGTCTTGCCGAATTGTTCGGCGACGGTTGTTGAAAATGGGAACACCGTCGATGAGCCGACGATGCGAATTTGATCACGGGCTTCAGCCGCGGTGGCGAGCGCAAATACCGCCAACCCGGCCATCGCACAGGTCTTGATGGTCAATGTCCTGTCTCCTTGTCGCGCGGGGCTTGATGTGGAGTCGAAACGGTCGATCGGTCTCGATAACGGGACTGCGACGACCAGAGCGACTCCTACGGCACCAAGGACATCATTATGTGAAAGTTCTGTGACAGTTTTATTTCACCGGCGCCGGTTCGGCTTTTTTTGCCGCGGCGTTGAGATAAACGGTGAATTCGCTTCCCCGTCCGGGCTCGCTTTCGATGGTCAAAGCGCCACGGTGGCGTGAAACGATGTGTTTGACGATGGCGAGCCCCAACCCGGTTCCGCCCAGCTGGCGGGAGCGGGCTTTGTCCACGCGATAAAATCGTTCGGTCAGCCGCGGCAAATGCTCTGGGGCAATACCGGGGCCGTGGTCGGCGACCGTGATGGCGTGTGCTGGTCCCTGCGATTTCCAACCGTCCGCGGTCACGCCTGATTCGATGGTGCGGGCGCTGACGACCACCTCGCTGTCGGGATCGCCATATTTGATCGCGTTGTCGATCAGGTTTTGGAACACTTGGCCAAGTTCATCCGCGTCGCCGTGGACACCGGCCGACTCGTCCGGCAATTTAAGCGTGATGCGGACGCTACGCGCCCGCGCTTTCCACTCGAGTGCGCTGCACGCCTGCTCTAGCACCGATCGCAGCGTCACCGTCGATCCGGGTGTTTCGTGCTCGATGCGCTCGATGCGTGACAAGCTCAGCAAATCGTCAACCAGGCGCTCAATGCGTTCGGCGTGCTCCTGCATCATCAAAAGGAACCGTTGCCGCGCCTCGGGATCGTCGCGCGCCGGTCCCAGCACAGTCTCCACGGCGCCGACCAGGGTGGCCAAGGGCGTGCGGATTTCGTGGCTCGCATTTGCGACGAAATCAGCGCGCAGACGCTCGGTCCGCCAAAGCTCCGTAACGTCATGGAGCAGCAGCGCGATGGTGCCTTGTGTGGGGTGGGTATCGCCAAGCGCTTGCATGTAGCCCTCAAGACGGCGCGGGGTTTCGACGCCGATATCGAACGTCACCTCTTGCGATTCGGCGCCACTGATCACAATCTCCGCCGCGCGGAGCAATGCGGGCGCGCGCAACACGGCGGGCAATTTCTTGCCAACCAACGTTTCGCCCAGAATCGTTTCGGCCGCCTGATTGGCAAACGAGATCGTTTGATCGCTCGACATGAGCACGAGCGGCACGGGAAGTGACTCAAGAATTGTCCGCGTCGCGCGGCGCGCCGCATCCAACTGGTCTTCGCGTTGACGCAGTTCGCGCGTCATCTGGTCGAACGCCGCAGCAACCCGTCCAATTACGCTCGGCACCAACCGCATAGAAGGCTGATCTTCCGGCACCGATTGCCGGTTCGACAGCATAGTCAACGCTGCAACGACAGGCAGAATGAGCACCAAGGTGGCGGCAAAAACGCCGAGCCATGCCAGCACCGCCGCCAACGGAGCCATTGCGCCAATTGCCACAAAGATGACCATTGCGGCGGCGCTCGGAATGGCCAAAAAGACCGTGACTTCTATGGCGGTTGCCAGACGCGCGCGCAGATTTGTCATGGCATCGTGCGAATTGGCTCCGTATGGCCTCGACCGCGCGAAAATCCTAGCCGGCGCGGATCCGTATGGCCTCATGGGCGGCAAGAGTCGCCATGTTGACCAGGTCAGACACCGTGGTGCCCATCTGAACGATTTGCGCCGGCTTCTGCAATCCCATCAACAGCGGGCCAACTAACGTACCGCCGCCGAGTTCCTGGAGCAGTTTGGTCGAAATGTTCGCGCTGTGAAGCGCCGGCATGATCAGAATATTGGCCGGTCCCGACAAGCGGCAAAACGGATAGACTTCGCGCAAATCTTCGTTCAGCGCGACATCGGCTGCCAACTCGCCGTCATACTCAAAATCGACGTTCCGCGAATCAAGCACGTCGATCGCATCGCGGACGCGGAGCGCTTTTTCGCGCGGCGGATTGCCGAAGTTCGAGAAAGACAGCAACGCGACGCGCGGCTCATGACCCATTTCGCGCGCCTTCTCAGCGCTTTGACACGCAATGTCCGCAAGCTCTTCCGGCGTCGGCAGTTCGTGGACCGTCGAATCCGCAATGAAGACGGTGCGGTCACGCGCAATCACGATCGACAGGCCGAACATGCGTTCTCCGGGAATCGGGTCGAGGACATGGCAAATGTCTTCCAGCGCAACATAATAGCTGCGTGTGACGCCGGTGATCATCGCATCGGCGTGTTCATGCGCGACCATGCATGCACCGAATACATTGCGGTCTTGATTCACCAGCCGTTGGCAATCGCGATACAAAAACCCTTTGCGTTGCAACCGTTCGTACAAAAAGTCGGTATACAAGGTGTTATGTTGGCTTAAACGGGCGTTGTGAATTTCAAGACCCGTCGTATCGCGCAGACCAATGCTTCTCATGGTTTCGTGAATGCGCTTTTCTCGACCGATTAACACCGGCGTGCCAAAACCATTCGCATGCCATTGAACCGCGGCGCGGATTACTTTTTCTTCTTCGCCTTCCGCAAAAACCATGCGCTGCGGATTGGCCTGCACCTGGACCTGGATCAGGTGCATGCTCGATGCGGTCGGATTGAGCCGTACCTCGAGCTGCCGGCCGTAATGCTTGAAATCTTCAATCGGTTTCTTCGCGACGCCGCTGTCGGCGGCGGCTCTTGCAACGGCGCTTGGGACCGCGACGATCAAGCGCGGATCGAACGGTTTGGGAATGATGTAGTTCGGTCCGTACTGCAGATGTTGCGCCGCATAGGCCGCCGCGACTTCGTCGGGCACATCCTCGCGTGCGAGTTCCGCCAGCGCATTGACCGCGGCGATCTTCATTTCTTCGTTGATCGTGGTTGCGCGCACATCCAGCGCGCCGCGGAAAATATAGGGGAAGCCAAGGACGTTGTTCACTTGGTTCGGGTAATCCGACCGCCCGGTTGCCATGATCGCGTCGTCGCGAATTTCGGCGACCTCTTCCGGCCTGATCTCCGGATCGGGGTTGGCCATCGCGAATATGATCGGCTTATCCGACATGGACCGCACCATGTCCGGTGTCATGGCGCCTTTGACGGATAGGCCAAAAAACACATCCGAGCCTTCGACGGCGGCTTCTAGCGTCCGCAGCGGCGTGTCGACCGCGTGGGCCGACTTCCACTGGTTCATGCCTGCCTCGCGACCGCGGTAGATCACGCCGCGTGTGTCGCACAGGACGACGTTGTCGTGCGGCATGCCCATGCTCTTGAGCAGTTCGGCGCAGGCGACGCCCGCCGAGCCGGCGCCGTTAATCACCAACCGCGTGTCTTCGAGTTTCCGGTCGGTTAAATGAAGGGCGTTGACCATGCCCGCGGCCGCGATGATGGCCGTGCCGTGTTGATCGTCATGAAACACCGGTATGTCCATCACCTCGCGCAAGCGCTGCTCGATGATGAAGCAGTCCGGTGCCTTGATGTCTTCGAGATTGATGCCACCCCAGGTCTTGCCCAGGAATCGGACGCAATTGATAAATTCGTCGACATCCTCGGTATCGACTTCCAAGTCAATGCCGTCGATATCGGCGAACCGCTTGAACAGGACCGCCTTGCCTTCCATCACCGGTTTGGAGGCCAACGCGCCCAAATTGCCGAGACCCAAAACCGCGGTGCCGTTGGAAATCACCGCCACCACGTTGCCGCGCGCGGTGTAATCATAGGAGACGGCCGCGTCGCGCTGGATTTCGAGGCACGGCACCGCGACCCCGGGCGAATAGGCGAGCGAGAGCTCGCGCGCGGTGGTTAGCGGTTTGGTAGCGTGGATCTCAAGCTTGCCGGGCTTGCCGGCGGTGTGAAAAGCGAGCGCTTCCTCATCGGACGCATGATAGCTCGCACTCGGCTCAGGCATGGTAAGTTCCGGTCGCGCTTGTGCGCTGTCACAATGCAAATGAGCAATCTAGAGACCCACCGCGACAAGGTAAAGCGCGGCAGGATGATACAATATCGGCGGCGCCGGACGCGCCGCGACGGGCGGGCGAACCAGATGGACGGTGAGATCGCAAAGCAGGATGCCAGCGGCGAAAAGCTGACGCCGATGATGGCCCAATTTCTGGCCATCAAGCAGGCGCACCCGGACGTCCTGCTGTTTTACCGCATGGGCGATTTCTACGAGATGTTCTTTGACGACGCGGTGGCGGCCGCCGAGGCACTCGATATCACACTGACCAAGCGCGGCCGGCATCGGGGCACCGACATCCCGATGTGCGGCGTTCCCGTGCATAGCCACGAAAGCTATCTGGAACGCCTCATACGCAAGGGCTTCAAGGTCGCGATCTGCGAGCAGACCGAATCCCCGGCCGAAGCGCGCAAACGTGGCGGCAAAGCCCTCGTTGCCCGCGACGTGGTGCGCGTGGTCACGCCGGGCACGCTCACCGAAGACACCTTGCTCGACGCCCGGGCGCACAATCATTTGACCGCTTTGGCCTATGTCGGTGGCCGTTGCGGGCTGGCCTGGCTCGACATCTCGACCGGCGATTTCACCGTTGCCGCCCCCGGCGACCGCGAACTGGCCAGTTTGCTGGCCCAGGTGGCGCCGGGCGAACTCTTGGTGCCGGATCGTCTGGTGGAAAATGAAGGTTTATTCGAGCTGTTCAATGAGTGGAAGCCAGTGTTGACGGTCTTGCCGGCAGCGCGTTTCGAGTCGGCTGCGGCCGAGCGTCGCCTTAAGGATGCTTTCAACGTGGCATCGCTCGACGGTTTCGGAACCTTCGAACGGGCCGAAGTCGCGGCGGCCGGTGCGGTTATCGAATATGTGGACCTGACCCAGAAGGGGCAGTTGCCGCGCGTGACGCCGCCGCGCCGCCAGCAATCCGGCGCCGTGATGGCGATCGATGCCGCGACACGCCGAAACCTTGAGCTTGTGCAATCCGTCGGCGGGGCAAGATCGGGCTCCCTGCTCGGCGCTATCGATCGCACGCGAACGGGCGCTGGCGCCAGGTTGCTGGGGGCTCGCCTCACCGCGCCCTTGACCGATCCGATCGCGATTGGCCGTCGGCTGGATATGGTCGCCGCTTTCGTCGGCGATGCGGATTTCCGTACCGCGGTGTGCGACGCGTTGCGCGGCGCGCCCGACATGGAGCGTGCGCTCGGCCGGATCACGGTTGGACGCGGCGGGCCGCGCGATCTCGCGGCGGTTGGCGCGGGGCTTAAGACGGCGAGCCAAGTCCGCCAATCGATCGCGACGGCCCAGGCCAATGGCTTGGTCCCGATCGCCGAGGATCTGGCCGCGGCATCGGCCGCGTTGGGCGATCATGCGACGCTGATCGATCGCTTGGGCCGCGCCTTGGCGCCCGACCTGCCTTTGCTCGCGCGCGATGGCGGTTTCATTGCGGAGGGCTATGCCGACGCGCTCGATGAGTTGCGGGTGCTGCGCGACGAAAGCCGGAAACTCGTTGCTGCCCTGCAAGGGCGCTATCGGGACGCGACGGAGATCACGTCGCTCAAAGTGCGGCACAACAATGTGCTCGGCTATTTCGTCGAGGTGCCGCAGAGCCACGGCGAAAAACTGATCGCCGACGATCGGTTCGTTCACCGGCAAACTTTGGCCAGCGCGGTTCGGTTCACCACGGTCGAGCTTGGCGAACTCGAGGACAAGATCGCCCGCGCGGCCGACCGCGCCCTGGCTTTGGAACTGGAGCTATTTGCGGATCTGGTGGGCGAGGTCATGACGCGTGCCGCCGAGTTATCGGCGAGCGCGCGGGCACTGGCGGAGATCGACGTCGCGAGCGCGCTGGCCGCGCTTGCGGTCGAACGCGATTATTGCCGGCCGAAGATCGACGGCAGTTTGGCCTTCGCCGTCGAGCGGGGCCGTCACCCCGTCGTCGAACCGTCGCAAACAGCGGGCGGCGGTGCGCACTTCGTCGCCAATGACTGCGCGCTCGAAACCGATGGGCGCCTTTGGTTGCTGACCGGCCCGAACATGGCGGGTAAGAGCACATTCCTGCGTCAGAACGCCTTGATCGCGGTTCTGGCTCAGGCGGGGAGCTATGTCCCCGCGGCGGCGGCGCATATCGGTGTGGTCGACCGCCTGTTCAGCCGGGTCGGCGCGGCGGACGATCTCGCGCGCGGCCGCTCGACGTTCATGGTCGAAATGGTCGAAACGGCGGCGATCCTCAACCAAGCCGGCCCGCGCGCCCTGGTGGTCCTTGACGAAATCGGCCGAGGGACCGCGACCTATGACGGCCTGTCAATCGCCTGGGCGACCATCGAACATTTGCACGACGTCAATCGATGCCGCGGCCTGTTCGCGACCCACTATCACGAATTGACCAATCTGGCGGCCCGGCTCGACGGCCTGAGCTGTCACACCATGCGTGTGCGCGAGTGGCAAGGAGAGGCGGTGTTTCTGTACGAGGTTGGGCCTGGCGCGGCCGACCGGTCCTATGGCATCCACGTGGCCCGGCTCGCCGGTCTTCCCGGCTCTGTTATCACGCGCGCGGAAGCGGTGCTCACACAACTAGAACAAGGCGAAACCGCGTCGGCCGGGGCGCGCTTGGCCGACGAGCTCCCGCTTTTCGCGCATCGCCCCTCGGCGCCCGAAAAACCGGTCGAGTTGCCTGTTTTGGCCGAACTGCGGGCTCTCGAACCTGACGGCATGACCCCGCGTGACGCCCTGGAATGTCTGTATCGGCTGGTGGCGCGTCTGGACGAATCCGGCTGATTCCCTTCGGTGCGGCCTACTCGGCGTGTCCGGATGTGAATGTGCGGGCATCGCCTGCTATATAGTCAAAGGTCACAAG
Organism: Alphaproteobacteria bacterium; assembly: GCA_028289725.1. Taxonomy (GTDB): domain Bacteria; phylum Pseudomonadota; class Alphaproteobacteria; order UBA7887; family UBA7887; genus JAKZSU01. The sequence goes on along the minus strand of JANQOH010000125.1, from coordinate 3,999 downwards.
GCGTTGAGGAGCGCCGATGAAACCCGTTCGAAAACAGCGAGCCATATTTCACCGCCAGACCGTCACCGACGCCCTTTTTGCGACGGTGGGGGCTGATGGGCGCCCGGCGGCGCGGGGGGCGGTCCTCGACATCTTAAAGGTGGTGCTCGCGGACGGGCGGGCGGAAATCCGACGCCGTTTTGAGGCAGGCGACGATGGTCCGACCAGCGCGCGCGGCTACGCCTTTCTGATCGATCAGATTGTGACCGTGATCTACGACTTTGTGGTCGGCAAGGTCTATCCGGAGCCGAACCCAACTCTAGCGGACAAACTGAGTTTGGTTGCCGTCGGCGGTTATGGCCGTGGCGAACTGGCGCCCCAATCCGACGTCGATATTCTGTTTCTCGTCCCCTACAAGCAGACCCCACGGGGCGAGCAGATTGTCGAATACATGCTCTATCTGCTTTGGGATCTCGGGCTAAAGGTTGGCCAGGCAACAAGATCCGTCGACGAGTCGATTGTCCGCGCTAAGAAAGACATCACAATTCGGACGTCGCTATTGGAAGCCCGATTCATCTATGGCGACCAATCGCTCTACCTGGACCTTCGCAAACGCTTTGCTGATGAAGTCGTCAAAGACACGGGCTCGGAGTTCATTACGGCGAAATTGGCGGAGCGCGATGACCGGCATGCGCGCATGGGCGACTCGCGCTATGTCGTGGAGCCGAATCTGAAAGATGGCAAAGGCGGGCTGCGCGACCTGCACACACTCTTTTGGATCGCGAAATACGTCCATCGCGTCGAGGACATTGATGATTTGGTCGCACGCAATGTGTTGACCGCGGAAGAGTTCCGCATGTTCCAACGCGCGCACCGCTTCCTATGGACCGTGCGGTTTCATCTACATTACGTCGCCGGGCGCCCGGAGGAGCGTCTAACGTTCGACGTGCAGCCAGAGATCGCAACGGCGATGCATTATACCAACCGCGCCGGCAGCCAGGATGTCGAGCGGTTCATGAAGCACTATTATCTGATCGCTAAGACGGTCGGTGACTTGACTCGTATATTCTGCGCGGCACTCGAGGCGGAGTATATCCGCAAGCCGCTTTTCCGCGTGCCGTTTCTCGGTGCGCCGTCCCGGCAAGTCGAAGGCTTCCGGCTCGAACATGGTCGGGTCAATGTTACGTCCGATGATCAATTTGAACATGACCCAGTCGCCATGCTGCGCCTATTCCACGTGGCGCAAGCGCGTGAAGTGGACGTCCATCCGCACGCACTCATGCTGATCACGCGTAACATAAAGCGCATCGACTCGCGATTGCGCGCCGATCCGGAAGCCAATCGATTATTCGTTGAGATGATGATATCGGATAAAGATCCGGAAACCACCTTGAGACGAATGAACGAAGCTGGCGTTCTAGGCCGTTTCATCACGTCGTTCGGCCGTGTTGTCGCACAAACGCAGCACGATATGTATCATGTGTACACAGTCGATGAGCATACTATCTTTGCGATCGGCTTGCTTTCCCGCATCGAAAAAGGCGAATTGAGCGAAGATCTTCCTCTTGCCACGGAAATCGTCCATGAAGTTTTGTCGCGCAAAGTGCTGTATCTCGCCACTTTCCTGCACGATATCGGAAAGGGACGCGGCGGCGATCATTCCGAAATCGGCGCGCGCATCGCACGCAGGCTCGCGCCGCGGCTTGGATATACGGCGGAAGAAACGGAAACCGTTGCTTGGCTCGTCGAGTACCACCTTTTGTGTTCCGGCACCGCGTTCAATCGCGACATTTCCGACCCGCAGACCATTCAGAATTTTATCGACATCGTGCAGTCGCCGCAGCGCTTGCGCTTGTTGCTGGTCTTGACCGTCGCCGATATTCGCGCGGTCGGCCCCAACGTTTGGAATGGCTGGAAAGGACAGTTGCTGCGAGGCCTCTATTACCGGGCTGAGTCCGCGATGACCGGTGGCGACACTTTGGCCGACCAAAAGCAGCGTGTGGACATCGCTCAGGATGCATTTCGCGAGGCGTTGGAGGATTGGTCGGACGAGGAGGTCGCGAAATTTGTCGATCGCGCCTATCCATCCTATTGGCTTAATTTCAACACCGAAGTGCACGCTCGGCACGCCCGTCTCATGCGCCGGGCCGAGGAATCGGGTGCGCCGCTCACCGTCGAGACCAAGGTGCACGAGTTCCGCTCGGTCACGGAAGTGACGATTTATGCGCCGGATCACCCGGGCCTGTTCGCGGGCATCGCCGGTGCAATGGCGGTCTGCGGTGCGTCGATCGTCGACGCGCGTATTTTTACGACCAAGGACGGCATGGTGCTCGACACATTCTGGGTGCAAACCGAAAACGGCAAGCCTTTCGCCAAGCCGAAGCGCCTTGAAAAATTGACCCAAACCATCGAAGCAACGCTCGCGCGCGATTTCAAACCGGCACGGGAGTTGGCGGAGCGTGCGCGGACCGCCCGCGCGAGCCGCACGGCGATTTTCAAAGTGTCGCCGCGCGTGCTGTTCGATAATCGCGCGAGCGCGACTTACACGGTCATCGAGGTCAATGCGCGCGATCGCTCGGCGCTGCTGTTTGATATCACGCGCGCCCTGGCGGCGTTGAAATTGTCGATCGGGTCCGCGCGCATTAACACCTATGGTGAGTCGGCGGTCGACGTGTTTTACGTCAAGGATCTGTTCGGCATGAAGATCGTGGACGAAGCGCGGCTCGAACAAATTCGCACTGAGTTGCTCGCGGCCGTTACGCGCACGGACGAAAGTTTGGGTGCCAATCCGAAAGTCGCGGCCGAGTGAACGCGAAAGGCCGTTAGGCGCCGATGGCGCTGCTGCGATTTGCCGCTACCGTTGGCGCCTACACGATGGCGTCGCGGGTTCTCGGTTTTCTGCGCGACATCCTGATTGCCAAATATGTCGGTGCTGGCGTGGTGGCCGACGCCTTCTTCGTGGCGTTCAAGCTGCCCAACCTTTTCCGACGGCTGTTCGCCGAAGGCGCGTTCAACCTCGCCTTCGTGCCTTTGTTCGCGCGACGTCTGGAAGCGGACGGCCGCGCCGCCGCGCTTCGATTTGCCGAGCAAGCGCTCAGCGTATTGCTGTGGGCTTTGATTGGCGTCGTCACGCTCGCGGAAATCGCGATGCCCTGGCTGATGAGGGGTTTCGCGCCGGGCTTCGCGGCCGATCCGGATAAGTTCGACCTTGCGGTCGCGCTGACGCGCCTGACCTTTCCCTACTTGCTGTTCATTTCGCTGGTCTCTCTGCTGGCCGGTATTCTCAACAGTGTCGAGAAATTCGCGGCGGCGGCGGCGGCGCCCATTTTGCTCAATCTGTGCCTGATCGTTGGCCTGCTTGCTTTCGCCGATATCTTGCCGACGTCCGGCCATGCCTTGGCCTGGGCGGTGGCGGTAGCGGGAATCGTTCAGTTCCTCTGGCTCGCATGGAATGCGCATCGCGCCGGCTCACTGCCGGCCTTGCCGCGGCCCCGCTTAACGCCCGAAGTGCGCGCCTTGCTGGTCTTGATTGCGCCAGCCGCGATCGGCGCCGGCGTGCAACAACTCAATCTCGTGGTCGATGTCATCATCGCGTCCTTGTTGCCGACGGGATCGGTGTCGTTTCTGTACTACGCCGACCGCATCGTTCAATTGCCGCTCGGCGTGATCGGCGTGGCGATGGGGACGGCATTGCTGCCCACTTTGTCGCGGCAACTTCAATCCGGCGACATAAGCGCAGCCAGCGAGAGCCAAAACCGTTCGTTAGAGTTCGCGCTGTTGCTGACGCTTCCGGCGGCCGCCGCCTTGGCCGTCATCGCCGGCCCGGTGATTACAGTTTTGTTCGAGCGCGGTGCGTTTGATAGCGCCGACAGTGTGGCCACCGCCGGCGCGCTCGCCGCGTATGCCGCCGGGCTTCCGGCTTTCGTCATGATCAAGGTTTTGGCGCCCGGCTATTTCGCGCGCAAGGATACCAAGACACCCTTGAAGATCGCCGCGGTGTGCTTGGTGGCAAACGTAATC
>JANQOH010000121.1 GCA_028289725.1 Alphaproteobacteria bacterium | reverse complement strand
CTTCGCCACCGGGCCGAAGAACGCGGGCAGACCTAAGTCGCGCGATCGCTCAGCGTTCTGCGTACCGCTGCACGCCAGCCGTCCAGGCGGACGGCGCGTTGATCGGCGGTCATGGTGGGTTCAAAGCGCGCATCCGGTTGCCAGCGCTCGGCGACATTTTCGAGCGAGGAAAACATCCCGGCCTTGAGCCCGGCAAGCGTCGCCGCGCCGAACGCCGTGGTCTCCATCACCACAGGCCGATCAATGGGCAGGTCAAGAATGTCGGCGAGAAATTGCAGCAGCCAACCGTTCGCCACCATGCCGCCATCAACGCGGAGCGCACTTGCCCTGATGCCGTCGTCCGCCATCGCCGTGAGCAGATCGGCGGTCTGATAGCACACGGATTCCAAGGCCGCCCGCGCGAGTTCCGCGCGGCCGGTCGCGCGCGTCATACCGACCAGCGTTCCGCGCGCATGCGCGTCCCAATGCGGTGCGCCAAGGCCGGCAAAGGCGGGCACAAGATACGCGCCTCCGGTATCCGCTATGCTCGCAGCCAAGGCTTCCGTCTCGGGCGCGCTGTCGATTATGCCAAGCGCGTCGCGCAACCACTGGACCGCCGCGCCGGCGACGAAGATCGACCCTTCCAACGCGTATGTTGTTTGGCCGTCCAGGCGATAGGCGATGGTCGTCAGCAAACGATTGCCGGAAGCAAGCGGCTTCGACCCGGTATTGACCAACGCGAAACAGCCCGTGCCATAGGTGCTCTTGATCGCACCAGGGGCGAAGCAGCATTGGCCGATCGTCGCCGCTTGTTGGTCGCCCGCCACGCCAAGGACAGGGATCGAGCAGCCGAAAAGATCGGAATCCGTTACGCCGAAGTCCCCGGCGCAATCGCGCACCGCCGGCAAGCAAGCGCGCGGCACCTCGAAGACTTCAAGCAGTTCGTCATCCCATTCTTGGTCATGAATATTGAAAAGATTAGTGCGGCAAGCATTGGTCGCATCGGTCAGATGCGCCGCCCCGCCGGTCAGCCGCCAAAGCAGAAAAGTATCGATGGTGCCAAACGCCAATTCGCCGCGCTTGGCCCGTGTCCGTGCGCCAGGCACGTGATCCAAGATCCACGCCGCTTTCGTCGCCGAGAAATAGGGGTCGAGCAGCAAGCCGGTTTTGCGCCGCACCGTCTCTTCCAATCCATCGGCGCGCAGCTTATCGCAGGCATCGGCCGTGCGCCGGTCTTGCCAGACGATGGCGTTGTGGATCGGCGCTCCGGTCTCGCGGTCCCATATCAGCGTGGTTTCGCGCTGGTTGGCGATGCCGATCGCCGCGACTTGGTCGCCGGATCGTTCCGCCTCCGCGACGGCTTGTTGCGATACGGCGAGCGTGGTGCGCCAAATATCCTCGGGATCATGCTCGACCCGGCCGTCTTTCGGGTAATGCTGCGCGAACTCGGCCTGCGCCTGGGCGACAACCCGCCCATCGCCGTCAAACACCAAGGCACGGCTGCTTGTGGTGCCTTGGTCGATCGCCAAAATCAGCATGGCCCCCGCCTTCGATGTGCCGGTCCGTCCCGCGTCCTATGTCATTCTTATAGCAAGCGACGGTGGGAAATACCTGCGTGACCGAAACGATCGATCTCTTGGTGATCGGCGGCGGCATTAACGGCGCCGGAATCGCGCGCGACGCAGCCGGGCGCGGCTTGTCCGTCTTGCTGTGCGAGCAAGATGACCTCGCCGCGCACACATCGTCGGCGAGCACCAAGCTGATCCATGGCGGTTTACGGTATCTCGAGCACGGACATTTTCGCCTAGTTCGCGAAGCGCTGGCCGAACGCGAAGTCCTCTTGGCCGCGGCGCCCCACATCATCCGCCCTTTGCGCTTCGTCTTGCCGCACGATCACGGTCAACGCCCGGTTTGGATGCTGCGGCTCGGCCTGTGGCTTTATGACAGTTTGGCCGGCCGCAAGCGCCTCGCGCCGACACAGCGCCTCGATCTTCGCGCCCCACCCCACGCGAGCATCTTGCAAGACCGCCTCAACACCGGATTCGAATATTCCGACTGCTGGGTCGACGATGCGCGCCTGGTGGTCCTGTGCGCGCTCGATGCGAAACACCATGGCGCCACGGTACTGACCCGCACCCGCTTTGTGTCCGCGAAAAGGCGGGCCGATCACTGGCGCGCGACATTGCAACACAGTGACGGGAAACGAACCGTGGTCGCGGCACGCGCGTTGGTCAACGCCGCCGGGCCGTGGGTTGGCGCGGTGCTAGAGACGATTGCGGGCGCTTCCACGCGCCCCGCGCCGCGTCTGGTCAAAGGCAGCCATTTCGTCACACGCCATTTGTTTGACGGCGACCACGCTTACATCTTTCAAACATCGGACAAGCGGGTGATCTTCGCGATCCCGTTCGAGCGCGACTTCACGCTCATCGGCACAACCGATCTCGCTTATGAGTCCGACCCCGCCGAACCCGCGATCACGCAGGCGGAAACCGCGTACCTGTGCGACGCGGTGAACGCCTATTTCGAGGCGGCGGTTCAGCCCGACCAAATCGTGTGGTCCTTTGCCGGCGTGCGCCCGCTTTATGACGATGACAGTGCGGATCCATCGTCCGTGACGCGCGATTATGTGCTCGAACTCGATGCCCCCGCAGATGCCGCGCCTATAGTGTCGGTGCTGGGCGGCAAGATCACCACGTTCCGAAAACTTGCCGAGCAAACGATCAACGACTTGGCACCCAGACTCGGATGCGAGCGGCCGTCTTGGACCGCCAAGGCCCCCCTACCGGGCGGGGCCATTCCGAACGCCGATTTCGACCATTTCCTGCAAGAACTACGCGACCGATACGCCTGGCTCGCACCGGAACACCTCAATCGGCTCGCGCGCGCCTACGGCACGCGGATCGACAATCTCCTCGCCAGTGCGAAAAACCCCGCCGCCCTCGGCCAAGATTTTGGCGCCGGTTTGACCGAAGCGGAAATCGACCTGTTGGTCTCCGAAGAATGGGCCGAAACCGCCGACGATATTTTGTGGCGGCGGACCAAGTTGGGCCTGCACATGACGGTCGAGCAGCGTCGTGCCGTCGACGGCTGGCTCAAAGCACGATCCCACGCGCCCGCCTAAGCGCGTTCCATCACGTCGAAATTGCCCGCCAGGACCAGGTCCAGTCGGCCGCTTCGCCAGCCCCGCGCCATGTCGCGCACAAGCGGCGACGGCCCTTCCCGATAACGGCGCACGATCGCCTTTTCGCCGTCACCATCGGCCCGCAGGGCCTGCATCGCCTGGCGCAAAAGATCCTTTTTCGATTCCACCGGCGGCCCGTCGGCGTGGGGCGCGACATGCACATGGACGCCAGCGCGCTGATATTGCCGCGGTTTTCCGCCCGGCAGCTCCAGCACGTGGAGCCCCGTTTCATTCGCCAGCAAACTGTGCGCGCCATAGCCGGCGACGGCATAGACGGCCCGAAAAAACTGCCGCGCCTTGTCGTCTTCATATTCGAGCTTGGTCAAGCGCATGCGCCGCGCCGCCGCCCAGCCTTCATACATCGCGGCCAATCGCCGTGCGAAAGCCGCGCAACGCGCCCAGTCCTGGGTCCCGTCCGCGCGCACCTCGGCCATGAGAAACGCTTCGCGCGGGCGCTCCTCGGCAATGTCCAAGCACGCGGTTTCCAACAAATGGAGATTCTGCGCGAGCATGCTGACCATGTCCGCCGGCGCATTGTTACGTCCGCCGGCCGCATGCCCGTCGAGCCGGTTGAGCAGCGATTGCGCACGCCGCACGCCGGCCCCAACACGGTCGATATGTTCGGCCTTGCCCAAGGTCGCGAACCGATCCGGCGACGACCAAAAGTCAGCGTCTTCCATTTCCGAAAACGCCGCATCCTTGCGCCGGCCCCAGTCATCAGCTTCGACGATGTCGTTGAGCGCTTCGAAATGGCGACGCAGAACGGCGAGCTCCCCTGGGGTGCCTTGCGGCCGCAACAAGATCGATTGCGGGGTCTCCGCGCCGGATTCGGGCGGTTCCGCCGCGACAGTCGCCGGTTCAGGCTCGCTTGGTGCGTCGGGATCGACGAACCGCACATCCAAGCCGTCTTCCTTGCGCGACACAAACAGAAACTGATCGCCTTCCGGCGCCTGATGCCGGACGATGGTGATGGCAAGCGGCGACAACAGATACTGTTCAATCGCACGCTTCAGCGGCCGCGCGCCCAAATCAGGCTTGAAGCCCTTATCCAGCAGAAATTCGATCGCGCTTTCGTCCCATTCGACCGCCCAGGCGCGATTGCGCAAACCGCGCCGCTGAAACGCCGCGATCAATTCCTTTTGCAGGATTTCGCGCATGATGTCGCGGTTGAGCGGCCGAAACACGACAACACGGTCCAAACGATTGATGAATTCCTTGCGGAACTCGCGCTCGATCGCGCGGTAAACCTCGCCC
>JANQOH010000107.1 GCA_028289725.1 Alphaproteobacteria bacterium | reverse complement strand
TCAGGCCATCACATACAACGAATTTCTGCCAATCCTCGTCGGTGAAGGCGCGATGTCCGCGTACAGTGGCTACGACCCGACCGTGGATCCGGGTATATCGGCCGAATTTTCAACCGCGGCTTATCGCTTTGGCCACAGTCTTTTGACCTCGACGATCCAAAGGCTTCAAGAGAACGGCGAAACCATCGACGCCGGAAACCTGTCGTTGGTCGAAGCCTTCTTCAATCCCGATGAGCTTGCTAACGGTGGCATCGAAGCCGTCCTTCGGGGCTTGGGTGACAGCTTCTCGCAGGAAGTGGACACGCATGTGGTCGAAGACGTGCGGTCGTTCCTGTTCGCCGGTCCGGACGGACCAGGGCTCGACCTCGCGTCTATCAACATTCAGCGCGGGCGTGACTTGGGCATCGCCTCTTACAATGACTTGCGCGAAGCCATGGGGCTCGATCGGGCGCAATCCTTCGCCGACATTACCTCCGACACGGCGCTGGCGGCCGAGCTGCAATCGCTTTACGGCGATGTCGATTCCGTCGATGCCTGGGTCGGCGGACTCGCCGAAGATCATGTCAATGGCGGCCTGCTTGGTGAAACCTTCGGTGCCGTCATTGTGGACCAGTTCGCGCGTTTGCGGGATGGCGATGCGTACTGGAGCCAAAATGGCGACTTGCCGCAATCGGAGATCGATGCGTTGTGGTCGACAACGCTGTCGGATGTCATTGAGCGCAATACCGACGTGGATGTAATTCAGGACAATGCGTTCTTTGCCTATGACCGGATCGGTGGCGACAAAGGCGATAACGAACTTATTGGCGGTGACGAACGCGATCTTCTCCTCGGCGAAGGTGGCAACGACTCTCTTGCCGGAGGCGCAAGCGAGGATCAGCTCGAAGGCGGTAAGGGCAACGATATGCTCGAAGGCGGCGCGGCGGCGGACATCCTCCGCGGCGGCGGCGGCAGCGATAGCTTGTCCGGCGGATTGGGCGACGACCTGCTCGAAGGCGGCAAAGACGGCGATACCTTTGTCTTTTTTGCCGGCGAGTCAGGTCACGACGTCGTGGTGGATTGGGGACGTTCGGACCGCGTGGACTTGACCGACTTCGAGCTCTTGGGAGCGTTTGAGGACCTTGCTCTCACGGATGCAGACGCCGGGGCGACCCTGACGTTGGCCGAGGACCAATCGGTTGTGTTTGAAGGTGTGAGCGTCGGTGAATTCAAACCCGACGATTTTATCCTGAGCGCGTAACGCCATCACCGGCACCTGATGTCGGACCACACCACACATCGGGCAGACACCGTGCTGCGAGCCGCCTGGCGTGCTTGCGGCACGCCGCTCTTTGCCACGGTTGGATTCAGCCTGTGCGTCAATTTGCTCATGCTCGCCGGTCCACTCTACATGTTGCAGGTTTACGACCGCGTCTTGGTAAGCCGTTCCGTCCCAACGCTTGTCGCGCTATCGGCGATTCTGGCCGTGCTCTTGCTCGCGATGGGCGTCTTGGAAGCCGTGCGTCACCGGTTGATGAACCGCGTCGCGGGCCGGCTCAATGGATTGCTGGGTCCGCCGCTGGTCGACGCGGTTTTAACCACCGAGGAGACGCGTCACGCGGATGCGCAGGCGGCACTGCGCGATTTCGGGACGGTGCGCAAGTTCCTCGCCAGTCCGGCGCCGATAGCGTTCTTCGATTTGCCCTGGGTGCCGGTTTACCTCGGCATTGTGTTTCTCATGCATTGGAGTTTGGGCTTGGTCGCGAGCGCAGGCGCAGTGCTTATGCTCATCATTGCTGTCGCCACCGACTACTCGACACGGAGGCGGATCTCGGCTGCGACCGACGTCGTTGGCTACGGTCTCCGGTTGACTACGGAAGCAACGCGCTCGATCGACGCGCTCCTCAGCATGGGGATGAAGGACGCGGTTGAACGGCGATGGGTTCGCGCGCACGATTACGGGGAAATCGTGCAGCGCAATGTGGCCGACAGAATTGCGGCTTTCTCTGCGTCGACAACCACCCTGCGCCTTATGCTGCAGTCGGCGCTGCTGGGCGTTGGTGCCTATCTTGCCATCGATGACTTCATTTCTCCGGGTATGATGATTGCCGCGTCGATCATTGCCGGTCGCGCGCTCGCGCCCATCGGTCAAATCGTGTCCAACTTTCGCGGCTTGCTCGACGCCGTTGACGCCCACAAAAGACTTGGTCGCGTCCTCAAGGCTCAAACGCCGAAAACTGTGGCCATGGTGTTGCCGCGGCCCCATGGCCGGTTGGAAGTGCGGGAAATTTATGCGGGGCCGCCGGGCACTGCGAAACCCATTTTGCAAGGCGTCGAGCTCACGCTCGAACCGGGCGAGACGGTCGGCATAATCGGCCCGAGCGCGTCGGGAAAATCAACACTCGCCCGCATTCTGGTTGGTCTTTGGCCGCCCAAACGCGGCTCCGTCCGGCTCGCCGGCAGCAACGTGGCTGACTGGACGATGGCCCAAAGAGGGGATTGGCTCGGTTACCTCCCGCAGGACGTGGAGCTCATGGAAGGGACCGTGCAGGAGAACATCGGCCGCTTTGAAGCCAATCCAGACCCGTCCGCCATTGTTCGCGCCGCGCAGATGGTCGATGCGCACGACCTGATCCTCCGCCTGCCCAAAGGGTACGACACGAAAATCGGTGGCAGCGGACGCGTGCTTTCCGCGGGCCAGCGTCAGCGGGTCGCTCTCGCGCGCGCCGTATACAGGGTCCCGGCCCTGGTTGTCCTCGACGAACCAAACGCGAACCTCGATGCCGAAGGTGATCTCGCGCTTACACGAACAATTAGACGGCTAAAGAAAGCGGGCACAACTGTCGTCATAGTCGCGCATCGTCCAAGCGCGATTGTGGAAGTCGACAAGCTATTGGTCCTCATCGATGGCAAGGTCCGGGCATTTGGACCAAAGAACGATGTCCTGCTCCAAATGCGGCAACCTGGCCAGACCAAGAAAGTGCAAAAACGGCCAAAAGAGCGACGCTCGGACCATGTCGCGGCGTGATGTCGTTGCTGCCGGAGACCGCGCCTGGGTTTCCGAGCGCGACGGCCTGCGCGCGACCATCCGAGTGGGCGTTGCTGTCGTCGCGATCGTCCTCGTAGGATTGGGCGGCTGGGCGACGATCGCCCATATCGAGGGCGCGGTGGTCGCACCTGGCCATATCGCCGTCGAGACCAACCGTAAGTTGGTACAGCATTACGAGGGCGGCATCGTACGCGACATTTTGGTGGCCGAAGGCGACTCGGTTCACGCGGGCGACCCGGTGATCTTGCTCGATGACACGGCGGCCCGGGCTGAGTATGGCCTTTTGGATGCGCAAATTTGCGAATTACTCGCGCGGGTGGCCCGGCTTATGGCGGAGCGCGACAGTTCGTCTGATATCGTTTTTCCGGACGAACTCTTAAAACGTCTGCACAACCAAAAAGTCAAAGATCTCATAAAAGGTCAGCTCGCGGTGTTTGAGACCCGGCGCGCCCGTCTTGAAACCGAGGTGGCGTTATTGAGTGAGCGTCAGAAGCAGCTTCAAGACGAGATCGGTGGCCTTGAGCACCAACGTGCCGCGGTGCAGCGTCAGATAACACTTATCACCACCGAACTTGAGGCGGCGGAGGCACTGCTTGCCAAACAGTTGACGAACACGGCGCGCGTGAACCGCCTCATGCGCGACATTGAGGAGAAGCAAGGAGAGGCCGCCGAATTGGCGGCCGAGATCGCCAGCAGAAACGGCAAGCGCAGTGAAGCCGCATTGGAAGTCGTTCGGCTGGAACGCAGTTTCCAAGAGGAAATTGCGGCCGAGTTACGCATCGCCGAAGCCGAGTTGAACGCACTAACGGAACGTCGGATCGCGGCGAACGACCGACTGCGCCGTACTCAGATTTCCGCGCCCCGCCAAGGTGTCGTGCTCAATCTCGGCGTGCACAATGTCGGCCACGTGATTTCGCCGGGCGAGACCATCATGGAGATTGTACCGGCAGATGATGGGTTGGTGGTCAAGGCGCTTATTCGCCCAGAAGAGATCGATCGAATTGTCGCCGGCGCCCACGCCGAACTCGTTATGTCAGCCTTCAATCGGCGGACCACCCCAAGATTGTCCACGAGCGTTACACAGGTGTCAGCGGACCAGGTTGGCGGACAAGACGGCGAGCTTCCTCACTACGTTGCAACACTTGACATACCAAAAGAGCAAGCGGCGCGGTTGGGCGATCTCAAACTCGTGCCGGGCATGCCGGTTGAAGTCTATATCGGGACTGGCGACAGGCCCGTGTTGAGTTACATCCTTCAGCCTTTGTCAGACTACCTCCATCGCGCGTTCCGAGAGGAGTAGCGCTGCTGTTGCCGAGCGCTTAGGCGCCTATTCGTCGACTTCTCGATATCGCTGTTCCTACGGGAAATGAACACAATTGGCCAAAAGCCGACCTTAGGCTCAACCGACTGAGATGTTTGGGGCCGAGCCGATCTTGGTCGGCTCGGCCCGCCCGCTTACTCCGGCGGGACAAGATCAACGACGATCACGCGGGCGACGGTGTCGCCTTCGTTTTCCCACCAGTGGAGGGTGCCGGTTTGCTCCCAAACCGCGTCGCCGGCTTTTTTGACCACCGGTCCGTCGACACCGACGCGGTGCTCGGTCAGCTCGCCGCTGACGATATAGGCGATACCGGGGCGGCCGTCATGGCGGTGCACGGCGACGCGGCCGCCGGGCTCGATATCGATCTCGCGGCCTCTGAGAACGCGCTCGTCCGGGGAGTCGAACTCACCGGCCAACGGTACGGAGCCGAGCATCCGCAACGCCTTGATCCCCGTGGTCTCTTTCGGACCGGACGCATTCATGTCAGCCGCTTGCTGGACCTCGGCTTCCGGCGTCACTTCGTTTTGCGCAATAACGATGATATCCGCATCGCCGTCGGTTTCGCTGAGCGCGTCATGCGCGTGCGCCGCCGCAACCAGCGACAATCCGGCCACCGCCGTCAGGATGCCAAGTGATGTCCGCATAATCTCCTCCCCGGTCTCTCGTTTTTGTCAGAAAGCCCGCTTATGCGGGCTCCAGGGCGCCGATCATGCCGCACTCCCGCGCGCGAAACAATTCCATCCGACCATGCACGCTCTGCCGGCTCGGCCTCTTGGCTTTGCGGGCCGGGGCCAAGCCAGGCGGGCTCTTGCATGGGGCGAAAAGCCCCCTCCCGGTCTCGGGGAGAGGGCTCGCTTACTTCGCAACGGTGCGTTGTCGTGGTGCGTTTTTGCGACGGACATCGTGCATAGGGTGGCAAGCGACTACTTCTTCGCCTGCCGCTTTTGTTTCAGGCAGCCATTGCCAATGGTGCCCCACATCGCCGGGTTCTTTTTGCCGCAGCGCCACGCCAGTGCCGGGACGGCCGTGGGCTCGGCGGATTGGATCGACGTACCTGTGGACGGATTGGCGTTGGCGTTGAAGGCTAACAAAGACGCAGCAATCGCTACGGTCAGAATGACGGGCATATTCATGGGTCTACTCCATTTCTAAGGTTTCACAACGTGTAACCCTGAGTCGTGACCCGAGCCCGATTGGTTCAATTTGGATTCAATAGAATTTCAATTTTCCAAAGAGGGATGATCGGCCAAATCCCGAACGCCGCATTTCCTTGCTGGCTCACCTTGGCTTCGGCGGCCCATCTTCGTGCAAGCTCTTGCCGCAGCGCTAACGCCGGCCGTACATGACGGTTTGGTTATGCTCGTCGTCGGCTTCGGTCGCGCCATAGCGTTTGTCGCGGGTTTCGGTGCGCAGGATTTCGAGTTCGGCGGCGAGCGCTTCGCGGCCGGCTTGCGCCGCCGGGTCGTCCGGGTAGTAAGCGAGCTCGGTCTCGGGATCGCCGGCGACGCGGGTCGCGCACATCACCCGGGGTTGGCTGTAGTCGTACGGGCACGCGCGGTGGAGCAAAGCGCGGTTGTCCCAGAACAAAGTGTCGCCTTCCTGCCAATGATGCGTGTAGACCCGCGCCGGATCCGACACTGCAAAGTCGACGAGCGATTTCAGAAGCGCCCGGCTTTCGTCGCGCGCTAAGCCGGGAATGCCGAACGCGTGGCGGCCGGCGAACACGCTCTTGTTTCCGGTCTCCGGATGCATTTTGACCAGCGGCCGCAAATAGGCCTCGCCGTGATAAATCGACTCTTCGGTTTGCGGTGGAAAATCGCCCAGATCGTTAGCCTGCGAATATTGTGTCGAGTGGTAGGCGCTGAGGTCGGCGATGCGCGCTTTGGTATTGTCATCCAAGGCGGCGTAGCCGGCCCGCATGTCGGCCAGTTCGGTCTCGCCGCCGTTCTCCGGCACCTCAACGGCTGACAGCATGGCGCATTTGCTGCTGACAGGCTTATAGGTGGAGTCGGTGTGCCAGGCTTCGTTGCCAACATTGGTGCGCATGCGCCGTGTGTCCAGCGCGACGACGTCGCCGTAGGTCCCGTCCTCGTGCTTTTCCCTGTTGGCGATCGGCAGGCCGCCAAACTCGAGCTCGCCCCAGCGCTCGCCGAAAGCAACGTTTTCTTGGTCGCTCAGGAACTGACCCGGTAACACCAGAAAACCGTACCGCAGGAACGCGGCCTTGATCTCCGCGAACGTGTCGTCGTCCAGTTTGCGGAGGTCAACGTCGGTCACGACCGCGCCGAAGTCCTGCTCGCCAATGGGGTCAATCGTCAAATTCGCCATGATGCCCACACACTCATCTGCCAAACTATCGGCAGAATACACTGCCTGGCCCAGCCCGGTCATCACACGGCCGGTGCAAACCAGGTAAACGCACGCGTTCAGCCCGTCTTGCCGCCATCCTGCGCCTTCCGTGCTCTGAGTTCCGCCATGCCAATCATGAGCGGCAATATTAAGACCGCCACGAACAGGATGACAGCGCCGCGCCAGCCGGCGGCTTCGAACACCACACCGCATACGGTGATGCCGCACCAACCGCCGAGATAATAGAACAAGACGTAAAGTGCGTTGGCCCGGCCTTGCCCGCCGTCTATGCGCCGATTCAAGGTGCCGACCGCGGCGGTATGGAGGGCGAAGAACCCGGCGCACGCGCACAAAAGCGCAATGACGACAGCCGTCACCGATGCGGTGAGCGTGAGCATCGCGGCCAAAGCCAGCGCCAGCGTGCCGCCGACCATTGTGGCGCCGCCGCCGAAACGGTCGCTCAGTCGGCCGGCTGCGGGGCCCATGAAGATGCCCACCAAATAGGTGAGGTACAGCAGCGTGATCCATTCCGTGTCCAGGTTGAAGGGCGGTGCCTCCAGCCGGAACGGCAAGTAATTGAAGATCGATGAGAACACGAAAAATCCGCTGAAAGAGACCAGAAAGATCCGGAGCAGGGGCCATTGGCCGACCAGTTTCAAGTAGCTCAGCCGGCGCTTTGGCGCGGCGGGGGCGGCCGTTTCCCTGGGAAGTGCCAATAAAGCCAAAAGGCCGGCGGCCAATATGAGCGCGGCGGCCGAGACGAATGCGTAGCGCCAGTCTAGGGGCGGATGGATCCAGCCGCCCAAAAGACGACCGCCGAGTCCGCCGACGACCGTCGCCGACACATAGGATCCCATGACGACACCCAGCCGTTCCGGCGGCAAAGTGCGCGAAAGGAAGGCGACCAAGCAGGTGGTGAGGGCGGGGATGAAAAGCCCTTGCACGAACCGCGCGCCGATCAGCAGCCAGAGGCTCCCAGTAACCGCGCACACCAGTGCCGCGGCAGCCACAACCAACGTGCCTGCGAGGATAATCGGCCGGATGGTCAAGCGGTCGACCAAGGCCCCGAACGGCATGTTGGCCACGGCGATGCCGAGGATCACCGCTGCGACGGTATAGGAAACGACAAGCGCGCTCGCGGCGAATTCGTCCTGGAGCACCGGCAAGACCGGCTGCGTGATGTAGATGTTCGCGGTCGCGGCGGCCACGAGCGCGAAAACAACCAGTTGCAATCGCCCCCGATTCAACGAGGACAAGGGGACGTGCGTCCGAGACATCGGTACTTGATTTCCGTTCGGTGCAGCTCGATGCGGGACGCAATAACACACGGTCCGCGGGCGGTGTACCGTCCGACACTGATTTGAACCGGCAGGGCTTCCAAATTCCAGCGACGAACGCTTAGGCGGGCCCGATCACATACAGCCTTGCGCGCGGCTCTGATCAGTCCGCTAGGCCGCGCTCATGCGCCTTTCGCACGGCGCGTGCGATGACGAGGTTCTGGATTTCCGTGGAGCAAATTTTGAGCCGTATGAGACAATAGTTTGAAATCAGCGACCCCGGAGAGACTAAAATGTCTCTGATCGCCGCATTACTCATGCCATTTGCGATCTTACTACAGCGCCTAGGAACATTCGGTACCTGTACGCAAGGCGCGCAAGGTCCATTCATGACCGGCGTGTGGTTGAGCAGTCCGTTGCTGTTGGTGGCTTCGGTCCTGATGGTCTGGATTTGGTGGCAACGGCATTCGACGCGGGGCTTATTCGCTTTCGTTTGCAACATCGTTGGCTTGGTTTTAGTGCTTGGTTTGTCGGTCTGGTCGGTCACGCTTAACGCGTCGATATGGCATGAGACACTGTTTGTCGGTGGGTCACCCTGCGGTCCCGACCACGCGTCCGCTGTCAAGGATGGCAATCGGCAAATAGGGGCGCGTCTGATTGGTATTGTGTACGGTCCGTGGCCAGCCGCGATCGCGCTGATGTCATTGCTCAATTTGGTGGCCGACATACGACGTGGAGCGTCAGCGCATTAATCGGCGCAACTTCTCCTGCATCGGCGATGGGGATCAATCCGCCCGGCCGCCCTCATACGCCTTTCTCATGGCGCGGGCGATGACGAGGTTTTGGATTTCGGTGGTGCCGTCCATGTATTGCACCATCTTGGCGGCTGCCAGGTGGCGGGCGAGGGGGAAATCCTGTTTCAGGCCGTCGGCGCCCATCGCTTGCATGCACGCGGTGAGGCCGTCAAAGGCGGCGGTGGTGGCGAATTTTTTGGCGTGCGCGGCCGCTTCCCCGGCGGGTTCGCCTTGGTCGATCCGTCTGGCGGCGTCATAGGCGAGCAGGCGCGCGGCGCGCAGATTGGTCGCGACGTCGGCGAGCTGCCATTGTAGCCCTTGTTGGTCGGCGAGCGGGCGGCCGAAAGCATGACGTTCGATCAAGCGGGGCGTCACCGTGTCCAAGCCGGCGCGCAGCATGCCGGCGCACATGGCCGAAACACAGGCGCGCGCCCGGTCGATACCGGCGAGCGCTGCCTTAAAGCCTTCATCGGCCGGCACGAGCACTTGGTCCGCGTTCACCCGCACGTTCTCCAAGCGAAAACCGCCGGCGCCGATCGCGTAGCCGCCGAGCATGTCGTAGACGGGCAGGCGGGTGACGCCCGGCGCGTCGGCTGGGACCAGAATGCTCGCGATGCCGCGCGCGCCCAACGCGGGATCGGTCTGCGCATAGACATTCAGCAAATCGGCGTGCGGCGTGTTGGTGATCCACGCCTTCTCGCCGTTGAGCAGATAGCCGTCACCGTCCCGTTCGGCACGCGTGGCGATCGCCGCCGCGTCGCTGCCACCCTGC
>JANQOH010000103.1 GCA_028289725.1 Alphaproteobacteria bacterium | reverse complement strand
CACGCCGCTCCAGCACACGATCTGGGCCAGGGTCACGGGATTGGCGGTCGCGAACATGCGCCCAAACACGAGAAGCGCCAGCAAGAGCGCGAGACCAATGAGGAGGTAGGCGGGCATCGACTAGCGCCTCGTCGGACGCGGCAGTCGCAGGACTTCCCGACCGGCCCGCTGGTGATAATGCTCCAGCGCCGGCCGGCCACCGACCGCATACACCGCGACCGCAGACAAGAGCTCGCGCAGAAGCTTCGCGCTTCCGGCGTCAAACCGGCAATAAGCCCCGCCGCTCAATTTGGCGATTTGACGGAAAATCCGCGCCGCGCCCGGCTCGCCGCCTTCGTGAAACATGAACACCGGAACGCCGTGCAGGCCGAGTTCGCCCGCCATATGGCCGAGTTCGTCGACATCTTCTTCGCAACAGTCGCCGACAAACACCACGGCGTTGACCTTCTCGCGCGCGGTCTCGGCGAGTGCGTGGCGGAGCACCTTAGCGATTTGGGTCCGCCCGCTCAGACAGCGCACCCGCACCATGCGGTCCAACAGCCCCTGGCTATCGGTCTCGAATTGCGTGGCGTGGAATTCTCGAAACCCGCGGTAATAGGCGAGCTGCACCGCGAGCGTGCCAAGCTCCGCCGTGGCGCTGAACATCTCGGCCTGGATGTCGCACGCCTGATCCCAGGTCGGCTCGCGGCTCGCCGTGGCGTCAAGCGCGAAGATCAGCCGACCTTTTCCCGTGCCGCCATGCAACGGCGCCAAAGCCGCGGCCCGGTTCAGGAATTCAGCGATTTCCGCGTCATTCGACTCGGTCGGCAGTTTTTTTCGATCGTCCGACATCTCGCGCTCAAATGGCTCGTCGCGGGCATTATATCAACGCCGCCCGCCATGTTACCAAGGCGCGGTGTCGGGAACCGTTCCCTATCCCGAATTATGCGGTTCGCGGCTGAGCCGTGACCTTGGGCCGCGCTGTGTCTTTGCGGCGCACCACCGCGCCCAACAGATTCCGCACCTCATTGCGCGCCCCCACATGCGACATGGTCATGCGGATGCCGGCGGCACTCAGATCGAGCACAGTGAGGCCACGCGGGAATAGCTCGCGAAAGATCACCCGCTCCGCGAACCCCGGCAGAACGCGAAATCCGACGCGCGGGGCGAGCGCCTCCAACGCCGCTTCCACCCGCTTTTTGTTGCGCGCGTTCAAATGCGCCAAGCGGTTGCGCATGACCACCCAATCGATCGAACCGCCATCCCGCGCCGCCCGCTTCTTCTTTTGATCGAACACCATGGCGCAGTAGCGGCTTGGCCGCATCACGCGAAAACTCTCCGAGTCGATGTCCGCCAGTACGTCGAGATCGACGAAGCTGTCATTCACCGGAGTGATCAGTAGGTCGGCATGGGAATGGGCGTGGCGCGAAAGCACCGTGTCGCTGCCCGGGCCGTCGATCACCAGATAGTCCGCGGACGCCTCAAGTTCGGCGATGGTTTCATCGAGCCGCCGTTCGGTTTCTTCTTCCGCGGCCGCTTTGTCGTTCAGGTCCGCTGGCGCGAGGATACGGTGGTCAGGCAATGGCAGGTCAAGGCCATGCGTATCAGCATATTGCGCCCGATTGCTGAGAAAGCGCGTAAATGTCTGTTGGCGTGAGTCGACGTCCAATGTTGCGACTCGACGGCCGGTGATCAGAAGGCCGAGCGCGATATGGACGGCTGTGGTCGACTTACCGGACCCGCCCTTTTCGTTCCCGACCACAATGATCTTCATGACGACCGATACCCCTTCCGCCGCGTACATCGCACGGCCGATTCGCTTTCAATTTAACATGATGGGGGTTAACCGAACGTGGAATTGCGGCGCCGGATGGTTCGCCTTAGTGTGCGCACCGCCTCATTTCGCGACACCTTGGAGACCGGATTTGAACAGCCTTCGCACGCGGATTCGCAACGGCATTCTTGACGTGCTGTCGGCGGTTGCGCCATGAGCGAAACGGTCGATGCCATCGTTGTTGGCGCCGGCGTGGTCGGCCTCGCCGTCGCACGCAAGCTGGCGCTCGCCGGCCGCGACGTGGTGGTGATCGAAGCCGCCGAGGCCATCGGGACGGATACCAGTTCGCGCAACAGCGAAGTCATACACGCCGGCATTTATTACCCGGCAGACAGTTTGAAGGCGCGGCTCTGCGTCGCCGGCAAACACGCTTTGTACGACTATTGCGCGGCACACGGCGTGCCGCATCGCAGGCTCGGAAAACTGATCGCCGCAACCAGTGAAACACAGGCCAATGACCTAGCGGCCCTGCGCGAGAGGGCGCGCGCCAATGGCGTCGATGATTTGGAATGGCTCGACGGCGATCAGGCGCGGGCGCTCGAGCCGGAGGTTTCGTCCGCCGCTGCGCTGCTGTCGCCATCGACCGGGATCATCGATAGCCACGCCTTGATGCTCGCGTTTCAGGGCGAAGCCGAAGATCGCGGCGCCATGATCGCGTTTCACAGCCGCGTAAGGGACGGCGCCGTGGAAAGAGACGCCATTCGGCTGGATATCGCGGACATGGATGGCGAGATCATGAGCTTAAAGGCCGCGACCGTCGTCAACAGCGCGGGCCTCGGTGCGCAAGGGGTGGCGCGATCCATCGAAGGCATCCCGGCCGACACCGTGCCGCCGCTGCATTACGCACGCGGCTGCTATTTCACCTTATCCGGCCGCACGCCGTTCTCGCGTCT
>JANQOH010000086.1 GCA_028289725.1 Alphaproteobacteria bacterium | reverse complement strand
CAGGTAACGCGGATTGGCCACGCAGCCGCCATCGGGATGCCGCCATTCGAACAGGTCCGGGTCTTGGCGGCCAAGACGTACTCGACATAGTCCGGATGGTGGACCCGTGCGATCTGTTCCTTCGTGGCATCACCTGGCTCGGCAAATCGCAGGGCGCTGAACTCCGGTGCCTTGAGCGCCGCCATAACCGCCCGCAGCCGATCGGCCCGCTCCGGATGACCGGGGCCGGTGTCGTGGGCCAAGAAAGCGTTATCCGAAAAGATCAGCATCGATGGTGATGCCCCCATCCGCGCGAAAACCGTCCATCAAGAGAGCCGGCACCGGGTCGAAATCCCCAGCGGACGCCGACGCAAACCGCACGGAAAGCCAATTCCGGCGGCGTTCGTTACACTATCAGTTCAATCGGACCCGCGCGACGCGCGCCTCAAGGCTGCATGAACGATGCTTGTTAAATGCGATTTTATAAGAATAATCCGCGCCTTGTGAGGCAAATATGGAGCCCAGGGTGATTAAGAAGCTCGCGTCATATGCGACCCAAATCGTCGTCGTCGTTGTGCTCGGCGGCGGCGCCTATTGGGCGTGGCAAAACCCGGATTCATTGCCGTTTTTCGGAAATGGCGGCGGGGAGCAGAGCACCGGAGCCGAACCCCCTCCGACGCCGGTTGACGTGGCCGTCGCGCGCGAAGGTTCGGTTGTCATTAGCCTAGAGGCGATCGGCAATGCGCGCGCCAACGAGGCGGTGACTGTTATGTCGGACGTCATGGGCCTTGTCGAAGAAATCCATTTTGACGAAGGCGAAGTGGTGGAAAAAGGCGCGGTTCTGGTCAGCTTCGACAGCAGCATTTTGGAAGCCCAAGTCTCGGTTCGGCGCGCCGAAATCGAAGTCCGTAAGGCCGAGCTGGAAAATGCACGGCAACTGTTCGAGCGCGCAAAGCGCCTGCTTGAGACGCAAAACGTTCCGGCCTCCCGGTACGACGAGCTTGCGGCCAATCTCAAAGCCGCTCAAGCAGCGGTGAAATCGGCGCAAGCTGAACTTGCGGCCATTCGCGCCCAGTTGGCGAAGCGACAAGTCGTGGCGCCGTTTGCTGGCCGGCTTGGCATCCGTGACGTGAGCGCGGGACGCCTGATCGAACCTGGTGATCCGATCGTAACAT
This sequence comes from Alphaproteobacteria bacterium, assembly GCA_028289725.1. Lineage (GTDB taxonomy): Bacteria > Pseudomonadota > Alphaproteobacteria > UBA7887 > UBA7887 > JAKZSU01. The sequence continues at coordinate 11,329 of JANQOH010000086.1, read as the reverse complement.
TGGACGACATTACCCTGATAAAATTGGATTTTCAGGTGCCAGAGCGCAGCTTGTCGCAGCTCAAAGTCGGGCAGGAAATTACGTCCACGACTGAAGCCTATCCCGGACGAATCTTCTTCGGCATCGTGCAATCCATCGACAGCCGGGTCGATCCGGTGACGCGCGCGGTCACGGTTCGCGCCATGATCGACAATCCCGACGAGGCGCTCAAACCCGGCATGTTCTTGCTGGTCGAACTCGGCGTCGCGACACGCCACAGCGCGGTTTTGATTCCGGAAGAGGCCGTCGTGTCGAACGGCACCGAGCGGTATGTCTTCGTGGTTCAAGACGGCGCGGTTCGCCAAAGTCCGGTCGCCCTTGGACAACGGCTGCCCGGTGAAGTCGAAGTTCTCGAAGGCGTCAGCGCCGGCGAGCACGTGATTGTGGGCGGTGTCCAAAAAGTACGAGATGGTGCGAAGGTGGCGGTGCGCCAGACCGAGGGCACTGAACAGGCCGCGGCCACCACCGAATAAGACGCGGCGCCTGGAGGCGTAAGCGATGGTTCTCTCCGACGTATCGATCAAACGGCCGGTCTTCGCCACGGTGGTGAGCCTGGTTCTGGTGATCTTCGGCCTGTTCGCGTTCGAGAGGCTGGCGATCCGTGAATATCCTGACATTGATCCACCAACCGTTTCGATCGTGACCCTGTACAAGGGCGCGTCCGCGCAGATCATCGAGAGCCAAGTCACGCAAGTCCTTGAGGAAGCGGTGGCGGGCATCGAGGGCATCAAGTCCATCACCTCGAAGTCGCGCGAAGAACGTTCGCAGATCGACATCGAGTTTGTGCTGACGCGGGATGTCGACGCGGCCGCGAATGATGTCCGCGACAAGGTGGCCCGCGTCATCGGCAATTTGCCGCTCGATGTCGAGACGCCGATCGTGTCCAAGGTTGAGGCCGACGCGTCCCCGATGATGTGGATCGCCCTCACCAGCCCCGAATGGGACGCGATTCAGCTCAGCGATTACGCCGATCGGTTCCTGGTCGACCGCCTGTCCGTGGTCGAGGGCGTGGCGTCGGTCATGATCGGCGGCGAACGGCGGCCGGCCATGCGCATTTGGCTCGACCGACGGTCGATGGCCGCGCGCGGCATCACGGTCCAGGACATCGAAAACGCGCTGAATGCCCAGAATGTCGAGTTGCCGTCCGGCCGAATTGAGTCGACGCAACGCGAATTCACGGTGCGCACCGAGTCATCGCTCGTGACGCCGGATCAATTCCGTGCCGTCGTGATCAAGGAAAAGGACGGTTACCTGGTCCGCCTTGGCGAAATCGCCGAGGTCGAACTTGGGACCGAGGAGCTACGCTACGAAGTCCGCGCGAACGGCGAAGCCGCCATCGGCCTTGGCGTCGTCAAACAGTCAAAAGCGAACGAACTGGCGATCGCCGAAGGCATTGCCGCCGAGATGGAGAAGATCCGCCCCAGTCTGGCGCGTCAGGTCAAGATGTGGGTGGCGTACGACAAGTCGCGCTTCGTTGACGCTTCGATCTACGGCGTGTTCCACGCGTTATTCATCGCGCTCGTGCTGGTCGTCGGCGTGATCTTCTTTTTCCTGCGCAGCCTGCGCGCGACCATTATTCCCGCGGTCGCCATCCCGGTATCGCTCGCCGCATCCTTCATGGTCCTTGCGGCGCTCGGCTATTCGATCAATGTGCTGACGTTGCTCGCCTATGTGTTAGCGGTCGGCCTGGTGGTCGACGACGCCATCGTGGTGTTGGAAAACATTCACCGGCGTATCGAGCAAGGCGAGCCCGTCCTCCTTGCGAGCTATCGCGGCGCCCGCCAAATCGGCTTCGCGATCATCGCGACCACGCTGGCCTTGATCGCCGTGTTCGTGCCGATCTCCCTGATGACGGGTAATACTGGACGGTTGTTCAGCGAGTTTGGCGTGACGGTCGCGGCCGCCGTCGCGTTTTCGGGCGTCGTCGCGCTCACCCTGACACCAATGATGTGCTCGAAACTTTTGGTGTCCAAGGAAAACGAAAGCCTGTTCTACAAGGTCACCGAGGTTTTCTTTAACGCACTGAACAATGGCTACCGCGCGCTGCTCCGGGCCGCCCTCGCCTTGCCGGTGATCATGATTGGCATTGGCGTCGGCATCTCGTTCCTCGCCTGGTTGCTTTACGACAATATCAACCAAGAGTTCGCGCCGACGGAGGACCGCGGCGTGTTCCTTGTCGTGCTCAACGCGCCGGAAGGCGCCACGATTGATTACACCCGCGCCTATCTGGAGGAAGCGGAGCAGAAGCTCCAGCCTTTGGTCGACAGCGAGGAGGTCGAGACCGTGTTCGGCGTGGTCGCGCCCGGTCTCAGCCGGCCCAGCCCGGTCAACTTCGCCATCGCCTTCGTGGTGCTAAAGCCGTGGGAGGAACGCAGCCGGAAACAGCAGGCCATTGTCGGCGAAATGTTCCCGCAATTGCTCGGCATACCGGGCGCCATGGTATTCGCCATCAATCCGCCAAGCTTGAACCAGCCCGGCCGGAAAACACCGGTTCAATTCGTGATTGGCGGGCCGAGCTACGACACGCTGCGCGATTGGGGCCAGATCATCCTGGAAGGCGCGGCAGAAAACCCGCAATTACTCAGCCCGCAAAGCGACTTCAAGGAAACCAAGCCCGAGCTGAAAGTCGAGATCCATCGCAACCGCGCGGCCGATCTCGGCGTATCGGTCCAAGCGATTGGCCGCACGCTCGAAGCCATGCTCGGTTCGCGCTTTATCGGCACTTACAACGACCGCGGCGTGCAATACAACGTCGTGGTACAGGCTCAAGACAGCGACCGTGTCACGCCCAACGACTTAACCAACATCTATGTGCGTTCCGAAGGCACCGGGGAGCTGATCCCGCTGAGCAATCTGGTTTCGCTGTTCGAGGCCGCCGGTCCGAAGGAACTTAACCGTGTGGATCGGATGCGTGCCGTGACGATTTCGGCGTCGCTCGCGCCCGGCTACACGCTCGGTGAGGCGCTGAATTATTTCGATCAGCTGGCGCGGGATCGGCTACCCGCCGAAGCGCGCATATCCTATGGCGGTCAATCGCGCGAGTTCCGCGACTCCTCAAGCTCGCTGTTGCTCACCTTTGTTCTTGCCGTGGTCATCATCTATCTGGTGCTCGGCGCCCAGTTCGAGAGCTTCATCCACCCGCTGATTATTTTGCTGTCGGTGCCACTCGCGGTGACCGGCGCGCTCGGGACACTCTTGCTGACCGGCATCACGCTGAACGTCTACAGTCAGATCGGGATGGTGATGCTGATCGGACTTGTGGCGAAGAACGCGATTTTGATTGTCGAATTTGCCAATCAATTGCGTGAACAGGGCCTTGAAGTGCGTGAGGCTGTCATGCGGTCTTCGGCCGCCCGTTTCCGCCCGATCCTAATGACCACCATCGCGACCGTGTGCGGTGCAATCCCGCTGGCCCTGGCGACCGGCGCCGGCGCGGAAAGCCGCGCCTCGATCGGCTGGGTGATCATTGGTGGCGTGAGCTTCTCGACTGTGTTGAGCCTGTTCGTCGTGCCGGTTCTATATTTGCTGCTGGCGCGCTTCACCAAGCCGTCGAGCCATGTCGCGGAACGGCTGCGGACGCTGGAATCCGAGCATATCGACCGCGAAAAGGAACAGACGTCAGGCGTCCCCGACGCGCCAGCGGCGCCAGCCGAATAGGCCGCACCAACCGAAAACCGGTCGGCCCGCCTCTGAGGGTTTGCGGCGCCACCGAGATATTTTACACTTAAAATATCTCATCCGGATCGGAGTGGCGGCCGATGCTGCGCGATCGTATCGAAGGCAAATGGATCGACACCTTTGGCAGCGTGTTTTCGCTGTGCAAGATCGCCAAGGGCGAGCCCGTCGCGATCCTGTCCGAAAGCCAATCCCGCGCGCTTAATGTCAATCTCGCCGAACTGGCCCTGTTGCGCCTGGGTGCGAGGCCGTTTCATGTCGTCTTGCCAAGTCCGCCGCAAAGCGAGCCGGTTCCGGTCCGGTCAACGGGCGCTTCAACGGCTGTCCAAGGTCTTGAACCGGTGATTGGCGCTTTGGCCTCGAGCGGGCTGGTGGTCGATTGCACGGTCGAAGGCATGCTGCACGCACCGGAACTGCCAAAAATTTTGTCCGGCGGCGCGCGTCTCCTGATGATCAGCAACGAGCACCCGGATGTGCTGGAGCGCCTGTTGCCAACGCCTGAGCTGACGCCAAAAGTGAAGACCGGTCTCAAGATGCTCGCGGCGGCCAAGGAAATGCGCGTGTCGTCGGACGCCGGCACCGACCTCACCGTCAATGTCGACGAAGCGCGGGTCGGCGGGGTCTGGGGCTATTGCGATAAGCCAAAGCAGGTCGCCCACTGGCCGGGCGGATTGTGTCTGTGTTTTCCGGCGGCTGGCACCACGAACGGAACGTTGGTTCTCGACCGCGGCGACTTGAACCTGACCTTCAAGCGCTACTTAGAAACACCGATCACGCTGACCATCGAGGATGACTATGTCACCTCGATCGACGGCGACGGCGCGGACGCGTCTTTGATGCGCAGTTATTTCGAAGCCTGGGATGACCGCGACGCCTACGCGGTGAGCCATGTCGGTTGGGGCATGAACCCGGCGGCGCGCTGGGACGCCATGACCATGTACGACCGCCGCGATGTGAACGGCACCGAGCAGCGGGCCTTCGCCGGCAATTTTCTGTATTCGACCGGCGCCAACGAAGTCGCCAAACGCTTCACCGCCGGCCACTTCGATTTGCCGCTGCGCAATTGCACGGTGACGTTGGACAACCACGTGGTCGTCGATAAGGGCGTTTTGCAAGGCGACCTCGCGTGACTCAGCTTGGCGATATGCTGACCCCGGCCTATCGCAAAGTGGGCGACGGCCCGGAAACCATCTTGTATCTGCACGGCATCGGCGGCGACCGCACCAGTTTCGACGCGCAAATCGGCGCGTTTGGCCCCGGCTTTACCCACGTCGCCTGGGACATGCCGGGCTATGGCGACTCGGCACCCTTGCCGGATATGACATTTGGCGCTCTCGCGGACGCTGCACTTCGGGTGCTCAATGACCTTGGCACGAATGCAGCGCATATCGTCGGCCATTCCATGGGCGGCATGGTGGCGCAAGAGATGGCGGTGTTGCATCAAGACCGCATGCGTTCGCTGGTGCTGTCGGGGACCAGTCCCGCGTTCGGCAAGCCGGGCGGCGACTGGCAAGAAAAATTCCTGGCAGCGCGGATGAAGCCGCTTGATGAAGGCAAGACCCCGGCCGATCTCGCCCCCACGATCGTGAACGCGCTCATCGGCGATGATCCAAGCCCAGACGGCGTCCGCGCCGCTGTCGCATCGATGAGCCGCATTACGCCGGACGCCTACCGCGCGGCGCTGACGTGCCTGGTGCAATTCGACCGCCGCGATACGCTTGGCGATATTGCCGTGCCTACGATTCTGGTTTCGGGCGCGCGAGACGAAACTGCGCCGCCAAAGGTAATGGAACGCATGGCCGCGGCAATTCCGAATGCGCAGTACATTTGCCTAGAGGCCGCCGGACATCTCGCAAACCTCGAACAGCCTGCTGCATTCAACGCTGCATTGTCCGAGTTTTTCAGCAATTTAGACGCGCGAAACGAGGCCGATCATGGATTTCGAACTCACGCCTAAACAACAAGATTTGATCGAGCGGGCCGGTCTGCTCGGCCGCGAAAAATTTGCCGGTCGCGCCGAGCGTTACGACGCTGAAGCCTCGTTTCCGTACGAAAATTACGATGATTTGCGTGACAATGGTTTGTTGGGTCTGTGCGTACCCGAAGAACATGGAGGACTTGGCGCCGATTTCCCGACCTATTGCATGGTCTCCGCCGAGATCGGCCGCTATTGCGGATCAACCGCCCTGACCTACAACATGCACGCTTGCTCAATGCTCTGGTCGGGCACCATGACCGATCAACTTGACATGAGCAACGAGCAACGCGATCGGCACGCCGAGGCGCAAGCGCTACATTTCAAGCGGGTCGTGAAGGACGGCGCCATTTACGCGCAGCCATTCTCGGAAGGCAATGCTTCGGCGGCGGGACGCGCACCGTTTGGCACGCTGGCCAAGAAAGTCGACGGCGGCTACGTCCTCAACGGTAAGAAGATCTTTGCGTCTCTCGCCGATGCCGCCGACTATTTCGGCATTTTGTGCACGGAAGACGTCGACAACGCGTCGCGCAAAGACACGATTTATCTCGCCGTTCCGCGCAATTCCGAAGGCTTCGAAGTCACTGGCCCTTGGGACCCGCTCGGCATGCGCGGCACCGTGTCGCGAACGCTTCTGCTCAACGATGTGTTCGTCCCAGAAGAAAACGAGCTGATGCCGCGCGGCGTCTATTTTCAGGCGGCGAACCGTTGGCCGCACATGTTCATGACCTTGGCCCCGACCTATATGGGCCTCGCCCAGGCCGCGTATGATTTTACTGTGAAGTATTTGCGCGGTGAAGTCGAAGGCATGCCGCCGATCAAGCGCCGACAGTTTCCGACCAAACAACTCGCCACCGCCGAGATGTTCGTAAAACTCGAACAAACGCGCGCGCTGTTTATGCGCGCGATCGGCGAAGCCAAGCAGGATCCGTCAAAGGAAGAGCGGATGCGGGCCTGGGCGGCGCAATACACGATCATGGAGAACGCCAACGATCTCGCACGGCTGGCGATCCGGACTTGCGGCGGCCAATCAATGCTCAAGAATTTGCCGTTGGAACGGATTTACCGCGATAGCCGCTGCGGCTCGCTGATGCTCCCGTTGACCGCCGAACTGTGCCTCGACCGATTGGGCAAAGAGGCGCTCTACAATCTCGGCGAAACCGACGACTAATCCATGGATCTGTCGTCGTGGATTCGTCGCTGGGCCGGCTTTACGCCGGATAAGCCCGCGCTCATTTGCGATGGCGATGCGATCAGCTACCGAGATCTCGATCAACGGATTTCGGGACTCGCCGCCGGCCTAAAAAAGCATTTGTCGATTGGACGCGGCGACCGCGTGGCATTCCTCGGCGCCAATTGCCCGGAAATGATTGTGCTGACGTTCGCCTGCGCGCGGCTCGGCGCCATGCTGGTCCCGCTCAATTGGCGCTTGGCGCCGCCTGAGCACGCCTACATCCTCAACCATTGCGGCGCGACCGCCTTGGTCTGTGAGCCCGACTTTGTGGATGGCGCCCAGATCTTTCGCGAAACCATGCCGTCCATGCGTTTGATCGCAACGCACGGCGCGTCCGGCGACTGGTATTCCTATGAAGATCTCAGCGCATCGACAGCGGATGATCGTGGCGGTCCGAACATCGGTTTGGAAACGCCGTTACTCATCGTCTACACATCGGGAACGACCGGTCGGCCGAAGGGCGCGGTGTTGAGCCAAGGCGTGGTGTTTTGGAATGCGGTCAATTCGACGCACCTGCACGATCTCACCAGCGCAGATCATATTCTGACCAGTGCGCCGCTCTTCCACGTCGGCGCGCTGAATATCCAGACCCTGCCCGCGCTCCACGCCGGCGCGACCGTGACCTTGCACCGACGCTTTGACCCGGGCGCCGTGCTGAAAGCAATCAGCCACGACAAACCCACGCTAAAGGTGCTGGTGCCCGCGCAAATACAGGCCATGATCGATCATCCGGATTGGAAAACAACGGATTTATCGAGTCTGCGCATGGTGACAACGGGATCGACCATTGTTCCGCACAACGTCATTCACGCGTTTCACGAACGCGGCGTTCCTGTGGGGCAAGTTTACGGAACGACGGAAACGGGACCGATCGCCGCCTGTCTGCGCGGCGACCTCGCATTCGATCATGTCGGTGCGGCGGGATTGCCGGCGCTCCACTGCGACCTCAAGCTTGTGGGCGACGACGGCCGCGAAGTTGCGCCCGGCGAACCCGGCGAGGTGCTGGTGCGCGGCCCCAATCTGATGACGGAATATTGGAACGACAAAGCGGCGACCGAGGCGGCGTTCACCGATGGCTGGTTTCGCACCGGCGACATCGGCCATTTGGATGAAGCTGGCTTTCTGACCATCGATGACCGGAAGAAGGACGTGATCATCTCCGGTGGCGAAAACATCTACTCCGCCGAGTTGGAAGCGGTGCTGGCCGAAGATCACCGGATTGTTGAGGCCGCCGTGGTCGGACGCGCGGACGCGCGTTGGGGCGAAGTGCCGGTCGCGGTCATCGTTTCCAACGACGCGTCTCTGGATATGCCGGGTATCCTCGGCATCTTCGAGAACCGCTTGGCGCGGTTCAAGCACCCGAAGGACGTTCAATTCGTCGATGCACTTCCGCGCAATGCGATGGGCAAGGTCGAGAAGTTCGCCTTGCGTGATTTGGTCGCGCATCGGGCCGGCTGCTAAAATGCCGCAAACCGGTAGATCATGGAGATCTGGTGTGGCGGCAGGTCACAGCGCTGAAGCCTACCAACCCAATCCGGAGCAGTTAGCCCTCCTTCCGGATGTTTCCGGCAACGTGATAAATGGCCTTGGCGAGGCCGCAACGCGCCGCCCGACGCCGATTTACTGGCATCGCCCGGACCGGTTGGCGCATGGCGCGCTACAGCAATGGATGATCAAGCGTTTCTTGGCGGAACCGGATCTCGCCAACGTCCACGAGCGCTTTGGTGGTCGCGGCTCCGACAAACCGAACGCCATCGCCGAGCCACCGGTCACAGCGAATCCGGATGAATGGGCGAGTCGCGCCAAATCGTTCGCCCTCGATCACGAAGCCGATCTGGTCGGCATTGCAGCGGTCGACCCCGTTTGGGTGTTTGAGGGATACGACGTTGCCGCGCCCTGGATCATCGTGCTTGGCGTGGCAATGGATCACGACAGACTCGCGACAGCGCCGGCCAATCCAGCCGGTTTGGAGGTGCAAGCGCAGTATAACCGTGGCACGCGGGCGGCGCGTGCGCTTGCCGAATGGATCCGCAGCAAAGGTTATCATGCCGATGCCCATGGCGGCCCATGGGCCGGCCCGCTCACCTTAATCCCCGCCGCGTTGGCGTGCGGCTTCGGCGAGCTGGGCAAACACGGTTCGATCATAAACCGGCGTTACGGCTCGTCATTCCGTCTCGCCGCAGTGACGACCGATATGCCGCTGGTCGCCGATAAAATTGACAGGTTCGGGGCAGCGGATTTCTGCGCCAACTGCCAGGTATGCGTCAACGCCTGTCCGCCAGGGGCCATCAGCCACGAACAAGTCACCGTACGCGGCACGAAAAAATGGTACGTCGATTTCGACAAATGCATCCCGTATTTCAATGACACGCTCGGCTGCGCGATTTGCATTGCGGTGTGCCCCTGGAGTAGGCCCGGCGTCGCGCCGCGTATGGCGGAACGGATGACAAGACGGCGCGAAAATTTGCGCGATAAGCCGCTCGACTGAGGCCGGGTTATTCCATGACAACACCATTTGGATTGCTAAGAGGTTCGTATTCAATGCTTCGTGGATTATTTGCTGTAGCAATTATCTTCGCTGTTGCCACGCAAGCTGCGCAGGCAGAGACAACACTGCGATTGTCAAGCTGGGTTCCGCCGACGCATCCCGTGATGCGCGATATTTTGGAACCCTGGATGGAAGATGTGGCGCGCATTACCGATGGACGCGTGACTGTCGACGCGTTGGATTCGGCACTCGGCAAGCCCGCGGCGCATTTTGATATTGCGCGCGACGGATTGGCCGATATCACCATTGGTGTTCACGGCTACACGCCGGGACGATTTGTCCTTAGTCAGGTCGCCGAACTGCCGTTTTTGAGCGACAGCTCGGAAGTCTTGTCGACCGCCTATTGGCGCGTCCACGAGGCTTACCTTGCCGAAGCCGATGAGCATAAGGGTGTCCACCTCCTCGGATTGTGGACCCATGGCCCTGGTCATATCTTCAATGGACGGCGGGAAATCACGACGCTCGAAGACCTTGAGGGCCTGAAATTCCGTGTCGGCGGCGGGCTTGTTGGACAAATCGCCGAGGCTTTGGGAACCGTCGCGGTGCCCGCCCCGGCGACAAAAGCCTACGAACTCCTGTCCAACAGGGTTGCAGACGGCATATATTTTCCGATTGAATCGATCGTCTTTTTCAAGCTCGCTGAGCTGACGCGGTTCGGCACACTGGTTCCCGGTGGCCTCTACAATTCGTCCTTTTTTTTGGTGATGAATGAAGACAGCTGGCGCCGGATCGACCCGGCCGACCAGGCCGCGATCATGACAGTTTCAGGCGAGGCCCTCGCGAGACGGGCAGGACGCGCTTGGGACAATGCGGACAAAGCCGGTTTGCAGGCGCTGACGGCGGCCGGCGTTTCGATGTCGGTCATGACCTCGCGGTCCATCAGCGCGCTCAAGTCCAAATTGGCGTTCGCGGAACATGATTGGGTGGCGCGCGCGAGCGACCGGGGCATCAGCGGCGCGCTTGCGCTGGCGACTTTGCGCGCCGAAATCGCGGCGATAAACCAGCAGTGACGGCTGAGCCGCAGACGCCTCCTACGCGATCCGGGTTAATTGGATGGGCGGACCAAGCACTCGGCTCATTAGCCGCGCTCATCTTGTTTTCGATGATGATGGTGACGGTCATCGACGTGACCGGGCGCTATCTGTTCGACAGCCCCCTGCCAGGGGGATTCGAGCTGACGCAAGTTCTCCTAGCGGAACTCATTTTTGTTAGCTTACCACTTGTCTCGGCGCGCGGAGGCCACATCACGATTACGTTGACCGACCGTTGGTTCAGCCAGTCCGCCGCCAAGATTCGTGATTGTCTCATTAATTTGCTTTGTGCGCTGGCGATGGCGGGCATGGCTTGGCGCCTTTGGATTCTCGCTGAACGTTTGAGCGGCTATGGCGATGTCTTCGAATTCATCGGTTTACCGAAATCGGTAATCGCCTATTCCATGTGTGTGTTGGCTGCGGCGACATCTCTCGTCCTCTTTGCCTGTGCGGCCCGCTATTTCCCCAGCACGATTCACCGAGCGCCGTGACCGCAATCATTCTCGGATTCGGCGGGCTCTTCGCCCTCATCCTGTTGCGGGTGCCGATCGGTTTCGCCATGGGACTGGCCGGGTTCTTTGGTGTGGCATTTCTGATTGGCTGGAAACCCGCTGCCGCGCTCGTTCAACAGGTCACGTTCGACACCGGTTTGGCCTATGAGTTGTCTGTTGTCCCTCTGTTTGTCTTGATGGGCAATTTTGTCACCCGCGCCGGGCTCTCCGATGCACTTTACGCGGCGTCCTACGCCTGGCTGGGGCATCGGCGCGGCGGATTGGCCATGGCAACCATCGTCGCCTGCGGCGGCTTTAGCGCGATTTGCGGATCGA